>CAZQTF010000115.1:0-12235 GCA_964596135.1 uncultured Saprospiraceae bacterium
GAGTGACCATATAATTTGTGATTGGTGGTTCAAACACAATTTTAGGTACTGATTCTCAATTTTTTATATACCCCTCCCGAAATTTAAACATACTCTTAATTCATTCCCCAAAATCCGACACCTAATACCTAACTACCATGCCCTTACTAATCATCGCACTGAGTGTTGCACTTTTGCTTTTTCTGATTTTATACTGGCGGATCAATACCTTTCTGGCATTGGTATTGGTAGCGGTAATTGCGGGAATCGCTATCGGAATGCCGCCCCGGGATGTCATAAAGTCCATTCAGTCGGGTGTAGGCAGCACGTTGGGCGATCTGGCACTGATACTCGGTTTTGGCGCCATGCTGGGCGCGCTAATCGCGGAAAGCGGAGCGGCGCAAGTGATCACCGATCGGCTCATCCGCCTATTTGGTAACAAAAACGTGCAGTGGGCAATGGTACTTACGGGATTCATCGTGGGCATTCCCTTGTTTTACACGGTCGGATTTTTGATGGTTATTCCCATCATTTTTGTTGTAGCAAAAACCACTCGACTGCCGGTTTTGTACGTGGGTATTCCCATGATTGCGGCGTTGTCGGTTACCCATGGCTTTCTGCCGCCGCATCCGGCGCCGACGACGATCGCTGGATTTTACCACGCGGATATTAATCTGACGCTGTTGTATGGGTTGGTATTGGCGATTCCGACGGTTATTATTGCCGGACCTATTTTTGGCGGTATGTTGAAAAAAATTGAGGTGCAACCCCGCACAGAATTGTACAATCTCCGCGACATCGCGCAGGAGCAATTACCTTCCTTTGGCGTGAGTGTTTTTACAGGGTTGATTCCGGTGATCCTGATGGCGGTGGCGGCAGTTGTAAAACTGATCCAGCCTGCGGACGGGGCTTTTTTCAAAATCATTGATTTTCTTGGGGATCCAGTAGTGGCGCTTTTCCTGGCGGTTTGGGTTGCTATTTATACCCTCGGCGTACGCCGCGGCAGAAAGCTTGGCGATATTATGAACAGCCTGACCGATTCGGTGAAAGCCATCGCCATGATCCTGCTTATCATTGCCGGAGGCGGGGCATTCAAACAAGTGTTGGTGGATAGTGGGATCAGCCATTACATCGTAGAAGTGATGGCGGGTGTACGGGTTTCTCCGCTGATTCTGGCGTGGAGCATTGCGGCGGCGTTGCGCATCACGCTGGGATCGGCAACAGTGGCGGCGCTCACGGCGGCAGGCATAGCTTCGCCTTTGGTAAGTCAGGCGGGAGCAAACCCCGAATTGCTTGTACTGGCAACTGGTGCGGGTAGTCTCACTTGTTCGCAGGTAAATGACACCGGCTTCTGGCTGTTTAAGGAATATTTCAACCTGGATATTGTGGATACCTTAAAATCATGGACGGTGATGGAAACGATCGTTTCGGTGATAGGATTGGCAGGGTGTCTGCTGCTGGATTTGGTTGTGTAAAGTAAAAAAAATATAGAACTATGATACAGACAATCGGCTTGATCGGCTTGGGCAAAATGGGCTATCATCTGACGCAAAATATGCTGCGAAATGGCTTTACGGTAGTCGTTTTTGATGTGAATGCGGCAAACGCTGCGCAAGCAAAAGAAAAGGGGGCTATTCCGGCAGATTCCCTGTCGGATTTGGTCGAAAAACTTCCTTCGCCGAGAGCGCTCTGGCTGATGGTTCCTGCCGGCGACGCAACGGAAGCAGTCGTGCAGGAGTTGTCGGGCATGCTGCGTTCTGGCGACCTGCTGATTGACGGTGGCAATTCTCATTACAAAGATTCCATTCGACGGCATGCGCTTTTGCAAACGAAAGGCATTCATTTTCTCGATTGTGGCACGAGCGGCGGTATCAGCGGCGCGTTGAACGGCGTTTGTACCATGATCGGCGGCGATGCGGCGGCATTCGCGAAAGTCGAAGCTATATTCAAAGCAATTTCCATTGAAAATGGCTACCTCTACATCGGTCCGGCGGGCAGCGGTCATTTTGTAAAAATGGTACACAACGGTATTGAATATGGCATGATGCAAGCCATTGCAGAAGGGTTTGAAGTTTTGAATAAAAGCGAATATGATATTGATTTTCACGCAGTAGCAAAAGTCTGGAATCATGGCTCCGTGATTCGAAGCTGGCTGATGGAACTGACTCAAAATGCTTTTGCCAAAGACAGGCAACTCGAAAACATCAAAGGGGTGATGTACGCTTCGGGCGAAGGAAAATGGGCTGTAGAAACTGCATTTGACCTGGGCGTGCCCACGCCGGTGATTGCGCTGGCGCTCATGATGCGCTACCGCTCGCAGGAGGAAGACACTTTTGCCGGCAAAGTTGTAGCTGCCCTGCGCAATGAATTTGGCGGACATGCCGTAGAAAAGAAGGCATAATCGTCTGATTATCAAATTGAATCTTCGGCATTGCAATTCCGGTTTCGCGGGTGAAATCGCAGCACAGTTTCTCGCAGATACTCCGTATCCAGGTGCGTATAAATTTCCGTTGTGAGAATAGATTCGTGCCCCAGCATATCCTGTACCGCTTTGAGATCGGCGCCGCCCTCGATAAGGTGCGTTGCAAAAGAATGCCGGAAAGTGTGCGGGCTCACATTTTTTTGAATGCCAGCCAGTTCGGCGCATTCTTTGACGATCATAAACACCATCACGCGGGTGAGCCGCCTGCCCCGGCGATTGAGAAAAACGATGTTTTCATCTTCTTTATGGATGTTGTTTTGCAACCGCCGTATTCCTTCGATGTAAAAACGGATGTGTTTTGCGGCTTCCTCGCCAATGGGCACGATACGTTCCTTATCGCCTTTACCGATCACTTTGATAAAACCTACATCCAGAAACAAATTGCTGAGGCGCAGATCCGTTAGTTCACTCACGCGCAAACCGCTGGCGTAAAGCGTTTCGAGCATCGCGCGGTTTCGGGCACCGTAAGGTGTGCTCAGATCAATTGCCAAGAGCATTGCCTGAATTTCTTCGTACGATAGTACCTCCGGGATGTGGCGCGCCAAGCGAGGTCCTTCCAGCAGTTCGGTAGGATCACTATCAATCAGGTCTTCGACCAGGAGATATTTGAAAAAGGTTTTTAATGCGGAAAGCAGCCTCGCTTGCGAACGAGCGCCCAAGCCCAGTTCATTGAGCCAGAGAATGAATTCGGTCAGATGCCGGGTTTCTACCCTTTCTGCGGGTAGCTCGTAGCCCTGTAGTGTCAGAAATTCTGCCAGCTTGCCCAGATCGCGCAGATACGCTTCGATGGTATTGTCTGCCAGTGAGCGTTCCAGCAAAAGATAGGCTTTAAAGCCTCGCAGGGTAGGTTGCCAGTGTTGTGCGTTCAAGGTCGGTCGGTTTTGCTGAAAATTAACGCATATTTAACAAAAGTCAAAAAAAAGTCATAATAGTGTTGCTATATCTTCCTTCCTGAGAGGAATATTGAAAATTATTTTTTTTAAAATTATGATTATCAGTGTTTTAGTTAAAAGGTTTTTCTTTTTTGCCATTCTTTTTCCAATACCGTTTGATGAGAAACTTCATTTCTTTGCTAAACTTTATTCGCACACAAATGTTTTTAATAGTAAAACTATCTAATATTTTAGAATTGCTTTATATTTGCCAAAAATAAAATCAAAGGCTATGTCTCATATAGAATTCACAAAGGGTTTCAGTCAGTTTCAGGCACCATTGTACGCATTTGCATTCCGATTGACCAAAGACGAGGAAGATGCGCATGATCTGCTGCAGGAAACGGCTTACAAGGCATTCAAATACAAGGACATGTATCAGCCGCGTACCAATTTGCGCGCCTGGCTGATGACGATTATGCGCAATACTTTTATCAACAATTATCGTCAGAAAAAACGTCGCCAGGTGTTGAATGATACTACCAGCAATGATTTTCTGATTGACTCTGGGAGGTTGACAGTGCGCAACTCCGGCGAATCAGACATTACTGCGGAAGAAATTACTCAGCTGATTGATTCTCTCGAGGATTGGCTGAAAGTGCCTTTCCTGATGTACTTGCAGGGTTACAAATATGATGAAATTGCAGAAGCGATGGATATTCCGCTGGGTACGGTGAAGAGTCGTATCTTCTTCGCTCGCAAGAAGTTACAGAGCGCGATTCAGGAAATGTATCAATATACTTCTTTGGAAGATGTGCTGGATTGAACCAAGTTGAAAAAAGGTTGTTACTGAGATAGTAAAGCTATTAAATCAAATATTTCCACTTTTGTCATGCAGCTACTGGCAATAGAACTGGATGTAAACGAAAAGCTTTGTCTGCGCAATCCGCAGCGGACCGAGCTGGGCAGGAAGATTCTGAAGCACAGTATCTTGCTTTTGGATGAAATTGGCTTCGAACGGTTTACTTTCAAGAAACTGGCAGAACGCATTAGTTCTACAGAAGCCTCGGTTTATCGTTATTTTGAAAACAAGCACTTACTACTGGTGTACCTGGTGAATTGGTACTGGGAATGGATGAAATTCAGTATTGATCTGAAAATAATGAATATTAAGAACCCAGAGGAAAAATTGCGCCATGTGATCAGCACCATTGTGGATACAACGAAGCGCAATGCCAAAGTAGATTTTATTGACGAAGATGTCTTGCATCGGATTGTGGTAGCCGAAGGAACGAAAGTGTATCACACCAAGGAAGTAGATGAACAAAACCGCGATGGATACTTCATGTCGTATAAATCGCTGAGTAGAAAAATCGCTGATATTTTGTTGGAAATTAATCCACTGTTTCCGTATCCGCGCGCACTGGCGAGCAATCTGCTGGAAATGGCAAATAACCACGTTTATTTTGCTCAGCACCTGCCACGATTGACGGATATCAGCGGCGAGAAAGGCGACATTTTGAAGCAAGCGGAAGAACTACTGCGTTTTTTTGCTTTCCAGTTGATTCGTCCTGTAGAAAATGCCGGTAATAATACAGGCAATGATCATGCGAAAGTCAACGGAGAGCATTTGCCAAACAACCATCATACACCAAACGGGCAGTTATTGAAATACCCTGCCTGAGCAAACTACAAGCAAACTGAATGACCAATGCGATGAATCCTGCAGCAATATTTTGAGTTGCAGAACAGTGACCCTTTGTCTTTTGAGGAAGAATTTTAACAACCAAATCGTGCAAATTATGAAAGGACTGATTGTAAAAGGAATTTTGATGATGATAGTAGCATCTGCTTTTTCTTCCTGCGCCGTGATCCGGGAAGGAGAGGTAGGTGTGAAACGCAAATTCGGTAAATACGATGACCGACCGTACACGCAGGGATTAAAGGTGTATAACCCTCTAACCACGACGATTGTGAAAATTTCGACCCAAACGAACAACATGGAAGTAGAGCTGAGCCTGCCTTCGAAGGAAGGCTTGAACATTCAGGCGGAGGTTTCTATTTTGTACAATGTAATTGGCAAAGAAGCACCGGATATTTTGAGAAGTATCGGACCCGATTACGAGCGCAATATTATTTTACCGGTTTTTCGTTCGGCCGTAGCAGACGTGAGTGCGCGTTTTTACGCAAAAGACATGCACACCGGTGAACGGAGTTCGATTGAAACAGCCATCCGCGACCAAATGACCAAGTTATTGGAAGGGAGAGGAATCGTAATTGAGGCAGTGTTGCTCAAGAGCATTATGCTGCCGCGCAATCTGGCAAGAGCCATCGAGGAAGTACTGGAAGCCGAGCAGCAGGCGCAGCGGATGCAGTTTGTGCTGCAGCAGGAAAAGCAGGAAGCCGAGCGCAAGCGAATAGAGGCAGAAGGCGTGAGAGATGCGCAAATCATTATCGCACAGGGCTTGGATGCGCGGATTTTGCAGTTCAAATCCATCGAAGCATTCCTGGAGTTGGCAAAATCGCCCAATACCAAGATTATTGTCTCGGACGGAGACATGCCGATGCTCACGCTCCCCGGCGACGCTGAGATGGATACAGGTGCGGGAGCAAAAAACACCAACGTTCGGAACAACTAAGGCGAAGGGTTATATGTAAGGCTGATTGTGGCGCTTGCCACAATCGGCTTTTTTTTGGAAATTGTAGGAAATTATCACATCATGGAAAATACTGCTCAGTTTTCACCGTTACAACGCTTCTTCCGGCTATTGGAATTGGATAAAAAAGATATTTATTACGTCTATATTTATGCGATCTTTGCCGGGCTGATCAATTTGGCTCTGCCCCTGGGCGTGCAGGCAATTATTGGCTTGATAGCCGGAGGCTCCCTATCTGCTTCCTTGATCATGCTGGTGGTGATTGTTACGGCGGCAACGGCGCTTTCGGGCGTGTTGGTTGTGATGCAGCTAACCGTGACCGAGAATATCCAGCGGCGTATTTTTGCCCGCTCGGCGTTTGAATTTGCCTATCGCATCCCACGCCTCAAGCTGGATGCCGTTACCAAATATTACCCTCCCGAATTGGTCAACCGCTTTTTTGATACATTGACTTTACAAAAAGGATTGCCCAAAATCCTCATGGATATTTCGACATCGGTGTTGAATATCGCCTTTGGTTTGGTGTTGATCTCTTTCTATCACCCGTTTTTCGCCTTTTTTGGCTTGGCGTTGGTGTTTATTCTGATAATAATTTTTCGCATTACCGGACCGCGTGGTTTGCAAACCAGCCTGAAAGAATCCAAGTACAAATACGAAGTGGCATACTGGCTGGAAGAACTGGCGCGCACGATGAACACTTTCAAACTTTGGGGCGACACACCGCTTTCATTGCGCAACACTGACTATTTGGTGTGCAATTATCTGGACAATCGCCGCAAGCATTTTCGCATCTTGCTGACGCAGTACGGCGGCATTGTAGGCTTCAAAACGATTGTGACGGCGAGCCTGCTATTTTTGGGCAGCTTCCTCGTGATTGATAATCAGATCAATATCGGTCAGTTTGTCGCTGCAGAAATTGTGGTGATCCTGGTGATGAGTTCGGTAGAGAAACTCATTATGTCTATGGATACGATCTACGATACCCTGACAGCACTGGAAAAACTGGGCAATGTGACAGACCTGCCGATCGAGAATGATCAAGGGTTGAAATTTGAAGAAATTGATACCGGAAAAGGCTTGAAGATAGAAGTGGAAGGTTTGTACTTCCGCTTTGAAGATGCCGAGCGCCCGACGATTGACCATCTGAGCATGAGCATACAGCCCAACGAACGCGTTTGTATCGCCGGATACAATGGTTCTGGTAAATCCACACTGGTTCAGATCATTGCTGGGTTGTACAGCGAATTTCAGGGCAGCGTCAATTACAACCATTTCCCGATGCGCAATCTCGAACTGTCGAGCCTGCGCCGCAACATTGGCGACTATTGCACCCAAGAAGATATTTTCAAAGGTACTATCTTAGACAACATTTCGCTGGGGAATTCCGACATTAAATTGGAAGACGTGATCTGGGCGGCTGATAGCGCGGGACTGAGCCAGTATGTGCAAAGACTGCCCAACGGCTACAATACCCTCCTCCAACCCGGTGGCAAAAACGTACCGCAAAACATTCGCACCAAAATCATGCTTGCCCGAAGCATTGCCAAACGCCCTCGTTTGCAGGCGATGGAGGGTTTTATCAGCAATCTGGAGCAGGCGGATCGGCTGGCGGTTGTCAATTTTCTGACTTCACCGGAAAACAACTGGACGCTCCTGATCGTAACGGATGACCCGATGATTGCTGCCAAGTGCGATCGAACGCTGATTATGAAAGACGGTAAAATTATTGAATCTGGTACTTTCGAACAGATTACTGCTGGTGCTCATTTCAGGAGGGTGTTCAAAATGTCGAACGAGGAAACGTCACCGGAAAATTTCAACGGTCATTCCAAAGCGTATTCTCAAATATAAAAAGCAGAAACGATGCTCAATATTTCACCCAATTCTATCAGTCATCGGATCAGAAAAGAAGATTTTCCTTCGTTTCAGCAGACCAACCTTTCCCGGGCGCATCGCCTCTTTACACGTTGGCTACTGGCGGTGATGGGTTTCATTATTCTATTTCTGTTTTTGCCCTGGACACAAAATATCCAGTCAGATGGTATAGTAACAACTGCTCGCCCGGAGATGCGACCCCAAATCATCCCTTCACCGATAGACGCCCGAATTGAAAAATGGTACGTACGGGAGGGGGAATTGGTCAAAGCCGGCGATACCATCGTCTTTATCTCGGAGATTAAGGCGGATTATCTTGATCCAAACCTTGTGCCGCGCACCCAACAACAGGTAGCTGCCAAAGAAGGCGCGATCGTTTCTTATCAGAATAAAGTGCAAGCACTGGAAGACCAGATTGCCAATATGGAGTCGCAACTTACGCTCAAGCAGCAACAATTGCAACGAAAAATCGAGCAGGTGCGCTTTAAAATAGCCGCTGACAGCGCTGATCTGATGCAGGCGATTATTCAGGATTCAATCGCCAGGGTGCAGTACGAACGGGCGAAAACGCTCTTTGAAAAAGGTATTGACCCCCGCGCGAAGGTCGAGGATAAACAAGCGAAGCTTCAGGAAACCCGCAATAAGGTTGTTGCTTCGCAAAACAAACTCAACTCCAGCCGGCAGGAACTCTCGATCACAAAGGTAGAATTGGGCGCTGTGCGCGCCGAATACAGTGAAAAAATTGCCAAAGCTCGCTCGGATATCGCCAGCGCCCTTTCTGATGGCTACAACGCTCAGGCGGAAGCAGGCAAACTGCGCATCCAGGCGAGCAACTATGAGCGTCGTAGCGGATTTTATTACATCACCGCGCCGCAGGATTCCTATATTACTAAAGTGATCACGCCCGGTATTGGCGAAACGATCAAGGAAGGGGACGGTATCGTCAGCATTATGCCGGCGCATTATCAATTGGCGGTGGAATTGTATGTAGACCCAATGGATTTTCCGCTGGTCAACGTGGATTCTACGATCAACAATGATAAGCCCGACGTGCGTTTCATTTTTGATGGCTGGCCTGCATTCATTTTCTCGGGCTGGCCCGGTCAGTCTTTCGGTACATACATCGGAGAAATTTTTGCTATTGATAATGAAATCAGTACCAACGGGAAATACCGTATTTTGATCGTGCAAAAGCCTGGAACAAAAGCTTGGCCCAGGGAATTACGAGTAGGGTCGGGCGCCCAAGGCATTATTTTGCTCAACAACGTGCCGCTGTGGTATGAAATTTGGCGACAGCTCAATGGCTTCCCGCCGGATTATTACAGCGACAAAGATGAAAAAGAAAAAGAGCCAAAAATGAAAGCACCGGTAAGATCTTTAAAGTGATTTGGTAAATGAACGGATGATTGAATGAATAGAATAATGAAGTGGGGCATTATATTATTAATAATATTTGGCATTAGCGGAAAAGCATGGCCGCAAAGGCCGGATTCTGCCAGGGTATTCACACAGGAGGAGTATTTTCAATGGATCATGGCGTATCATCCGCTTGTGAAACAGGCAAATCTGCTTACTGCAGAAGCACAGGCGAATTTGCGGATGGCACGTGGAGGCTTCGATCCCAAATTATATGCCGATTGGCAGCAGAAGTCATTTGACGGCAAAAACTATTTCTCCATCGGAGAAGGGGGGGTTAAGATTCCGACCTGGTTTGGTCTGGAGGTAAAAAGTTATTTCAATACAACAGATGGCGTATTCCTCAATCCTGAAAATACGCTACCGGCAGCTGGGCAGGCAGTGGCGGGTATCAAGGCATCGCTGGGGCAGGGGCTCTTTATTGACGAGCGTCGGGCGGCATTGCAAAAAGCAAAAATACTTCAGCAAGCCAATGAAACGGAGCGTTTGAATGCTGTCAACGATGTGTTGCTGGATGCGGCAATTGCCTATTGGGACTGGGTGAAAGCTTACAACGAAATGCTGGCAATCGAAGAGGCGTTGCGCTTGTCGCGCCAGCGCCTGGAGGGGATTGTGGCGAGTTTTGAGGAGGGCGACAAACCGGCGATGGACACGCTGGAAACGTTTATTCAGGTACAAAACTGGGAATTTGAACTCAATCAGGCGCGCCTTCAATACCAGAACGCTGGGCTAATGCTGTCGAATTACCTCTGGCTGAATGATAACACACCGATAGAAATTACCGATCAACTACGCCCCATGGTGCTGTCGGAACTGGAAACGCAGCAACCGCTACCTGTTATGGATAATTTCGTACAGTTGCTGGAAGCTACGCACCCGCAGTTGCGCTATTACCAATTTAAGCTCAATCAATTGGATATTGACCGTCGCCTGGCTACGGAAATGCTCAAACCCCGGCTCGACGTGGAGTACAATCTGCTGGGTGATGGATTTAATTTTAATCAAAAAGTAAATGGCGATAATGGTTTGAACAACTTATTATTGCAAAATTATAAATGGGGGCTTAATTTCAGCTTCCCGCTTTTTTTGCGCAAAGAACGTGGGAAATTGGATTTGACAAAAATCAAAATATTGGACACTGATTTTACCCTACAGCAAAAACGCCTCGAACTTACCAACAAGGTGCGCGACGCTTACAACCACTGGCAAAACGCTCAACGGCAAATTGCTCTTTATCAAAGTGTTACGGAGAATTATCGCTCGTTGCTGGAAGCAGAAATTACACGATTTGCCTTTGGCGAAAGTTCGATTTTCCTGATCAATTCTCGTGAACAAAAGTTGATCGAGGCGCAGTTAAAGCTTATCAAACTGCAGGCAGAATTTCACAAAAACCGTAATAAGGTTGAATGGGCGGCAGGCAGACTAGGGCTTTGAGATCTTTGCTCAATGTCAATTATGGGCAGGCTCAAATCTAAAAAAAAATGATTACCAATCACTTGTTTCGAATACATGATATTTTAAACAGCAAAATGTAAAATGTAAAAGGAGCCAACCGCGAGTGACCATGATCAGTACCTTTGTCGTTTTATGCCGAGGACATCGCCCGCGACATTTCGCAGTCTCTTAAGCTATTCATAATGCAGGCTATGTAACCAATTCGTAAAACGTATCTGCTTGATCTTCTGTAGAAGTGTGCTTACAAGGGAAGTCTTTTTCAATCAAAATGTGCAGCGGCTGGCGACTTTCCAGACCCACCTGTTCGCTGTCCATCCATTGGTAGGCTTGCTGTTGGGGGATTTCTATCAGAATGTGCCCGTTTTCAAAAACTCCCCGGATATTGGAAATGTGTGTAATTTTTAATGTATATGTTAATATTTGATTTTCATTGAAATATACGGATTCCTGTACAAAGCCTTCGGCACGGAGTTGATCTATATCCGATTTGCGTATCCGCAAGCGGACGCTGTTTTTAGCGCATCTGAGTTTCATATGTTTGGCGAATTACATCTTGTTTTTAAAATTACAAATTTTGCGCTACTTCAAAAAAAATTGTAACTTTTTTGTTGAACGCCGCGAATTCTGTACTTTTAAACGATCAAAGTGAATCACAACATGAGAGCATTCGTCGTGTTCCTTCTTTTCTGCGTGTACGCCCTGTTCGCCCGTTGGTATTACGTATGCGAAATCAAGCATTTGTGCGAGCCGGCGCCGCCTGTACCGCAAGACGTCAGGCTGAAAACCCTCCGCCTGATGGAAGAAGATACCGTCATTGTGCAGGGCTACGACCAGTTTGCTTTCGACAGCACCAACGTGCGCCCTCGTCTCAACAAAAACAATGGGGCTTTTCTCGATACGGTCGCTTCCTATCTGAAACTTTTCCCGGAAAAGAACCTGACGATCATCGGTTTGTACCGATTGGGCGAAGACAGCCTGAAGATCGGGTTTTATGAAAACATCGGTGTGGCGCGGGCAGCAGAAGTGCGCAAATTGCTGATGCGACGCGGCATTGACGAAAAACGCATTTCGCTGGATTACGAGCGTACGAGCGATTCGTTGCTGCGCGAGCCGCTGACATTCAACGTGTTGACAGGTAAACCCGCAGAATTTGAAACCGTACAGTTTACTTTTACCAATATGACTTTTTCCGATGCCAATTTTGCTTTTGATTCGGATGAGTTCAAACCCGGCGAGCCGTTTGTTTTGTACGCCGATTCGGTGAAAACGTATCTGGCTTTGAACCCCGAAAAAACAATGACGATCATCGGGCATACCGACAATGTAGGCACCAACAAATATAACATGGACCTGGGGTTGCGCCGCGCTAAAAGCGCCCGCGAATATTTCAAGAATCTGGGCGTCATCGCTAAAATCAACGTGGAATCGCGCGGAGAGTCGCGCCCGGCTGCTACCAACGAAACCGATGAAGGCCGCCAGAAAAACCGAAGGGTTAATTT
>CAZQTF010000116.1:0-12229 GCA_964596135.1 uncultured Saprospiraceae bacterium
GCGCCAAATTCAGGGTTGTAGCCTTCTTCGGCGAGCCAGTCGAGCGCTTCGTCCGTCACGTCGAGGGTGATTTCCTGCTTGTTGAGCACGTCTTGCAAGTGCTTGATTTGCAAGCGGATAATGCCACGCAGGTTTTTCGCGGTGAGCGGCTGGAACATGATGGTTTCATCGATCCGGTTCAGAAATTCCGGTCGTACCGATTGCTTGAGCATTTCAAACACCAGATCCTTGGTTTTTTCGATCGTTTCTTCGCGATCGGCATCGGTCATGCGGGAGAAATTCTCACGAATGATATCCGACCCGATGTTCGAGGTCATAATGATGATCGTATTCTTAAAATTCGCGGTGCGACCTTTGTTGTCGGTCAAGCGACCGTCGTCCAGCACTTGCAGCAAGATGTTGAACACGTCCGGATGCGCTTTTTCGATTTCATCCAGCAGCACCACAGAGTAAGGCTTGCGACGCACGGCTTCGGTCAGCTGTCCACCTTCATCGTAGCCCACGTAGCCCGGAGGCGCACCGACAAGGCGCGACACGGCGTGGCGCTCCTGATATTCACTCATGTCAATACGCGTCATCAGGTTTTCATCGTTGAACAACACTTCGGCTAAGGCTTTCGCCAATTCGGTCTTACCAACACCGGTTGTTCCCAGAAACAAGAACGATCCAATCGGGCGACGCTCATCTGACAAACCAGTACGGCTGCGACGAATGGCATCGGCCACGGCTTCAATGGCTTCATCCTGCCCCACTACGCGCTTGTGCAATTCTTCTTCCAAGTGCAATAATTTCTCGCGCTCGCTCTGGAGCATGCGCGTCACGGGCACGCCGGTCCACTTGCTCACGATCTCGGCGATGTCTTCAGCGTCTACTTCCTCTTTCACGAGCTGGCGACCGCTGGCTTGCATTTCCTGCAATTTGGCGTTGTATTCATCCAAACGTTTCTGCGCTTCGGGAATGCGGCCATAGCGAATTTCGGCAGCCAGACTGAAGTTGCCTTCACGTTCGGCGCGAGTACCTTCGTTTTTCAAGGTTTCGATATCCGATTTGGTTTTTTGAATGCCGAGTACAATTTCGCGTTCGCTTTCCCAACGGGCACGCAGGGCGTTGCGCTTTTCTTCCAAATTCGCCAATTCTTCGTTGATCCGCTTGATTTTCAGGTCATCATTTTCACGCTTCACGGCTTCCCGTTCGATTTCCAATTGGCGAATCCGGCGTTCTACTTCATCCAGTTCTTCCGGCATGGAATTCATTTCCAAACGCAGGCGTGCCGCGGCTTCGTCAATCAGGTCAATGGCTTTATCCGGCAAAAACCGGTCGGTAATGTAACGAATTGAAAGCTGCACCGCCGCCACGATCGCATCGTCTTTGATGTTGATCTTGTGGTGCGTTTCGTAACGTTCTTTCAAACCTCGCAGAATCGAAATTGCATCCTCTTCGCTGGGCTCGTCCACCAAAACCGTTTGGAAGCGGCGCTCTAAAGCTTTATCCGATTCGAAGTATTTCTGGTATTCGTTCAACGTGGTAGCACCGATGGCACGAAGTTCACCGCGCGCCAATGCCGGCTTCAAAATGTTGGCGGCATCCATCGCACCCTGTGTTTTGCCGGCGCCCACCAGGGTGTGAATTTCGTCAATAAACAGAAAAATCCGACCTTCAGCAGTGACCACTTCGTTGATCACCGATTTCAGGCGTTCTTCAAATTCACCTTGGTACTTGGCGCCAGCGATTAAGGCGCCCATGTCGAGGGCGTAGATTTCCTTATCGCGCAGGTCTTCGGGCACGTCGCCGTCCACAATGCGATGGGCAAGCCCTTCCACGATAGCGGTTTTACCAACGCCGGGTTCACCGATGAGAATCGGGTTGTTCTTCGTGCGGCGCGCCAGAATGTGCAGCACCCGACGAATTTCTTCCTCACGGCCGATCACAGGATCCAATTTGCCCGACTTGGCGCGTTCATTGAGGTTGACGGCGTATTTATTCAGCGCGTTGTAGCTTTCTTCGGCGCTGGCGGTTTTTACAGTGGAGCCTTTGCGCAAATCCTGGATCGCAGCACGCAGGGCTTTTTCGGTCGCACCGCTGTCTTTCAGCATCTGCGACACCTGATCTTTTACGCTCAGCATCGCCAGCAGCAAGTGTTCCAACGCTACGTACTCGTCGCCAAATTCCTTGAGCAGCGTATTGGCTTTTTGAATCACTTCATTGGTCTGGCGGGAAAGATACTGCCCGGCGTTTTCGCTGACTTTGGCGTACGAACGGACAATGCTGTCGGTGGTTTGCTTCACCACGTTCAGATTAATGCCCATTTTTTTAAATACGAAAGGTGTCACACTATCGTCCACTTCAAAGATACCCTTCAGCAGGTGCCCCACTTCAATGGTCTGGTTGCTGTTTTCCATTGCCAGTTGCTGCGCTCGCTGCACGGCTTCCTGCGATTTGATGGTCAGATTGTTTAAGTTCATAGCTTTTTATTCTTTGAATGATTGGGTTGTTGAAAAAATAATAGATTGATTCTACTCACTCCGCTTCTTTTTTAATCTACCAATTACATGCCATTGCTGCCACAAATGACAATTTGTCTATAAAACCAAGAAAAAAATGACAAATCGACAGAGGAAGATGCGATCATCAGGCTATGCTACAATTGATAGAGCATATTGTTAGAAAGTTTCGAGTTATTTTAAACAAAAAATAACTGTATGATAATCAATATATTTAAATAATGCCCACCCCTCAATATAATGATTGCAGTGAAGCATTTCCGTGAAAATACATTTTTAACCGTGCCCATAGCTGTACGTTAAAGATCCGTTCAATCACTGCGTATTGATTTTTTTAGTGATCCGATTTTTTAGTTTCCCTCCGGGCTACTGCCAGCTTATGCCCAAAAACGAGAAAAGAGTTCAGAATAACCGTTGCTTTATGACGAAGCAAGCCACAAGGCGTCAAGAAGTGTCAAATACGCCCTGTTAAGCATAACACAAAATGTCAGCATCCGTCTGATTTGCTGCCAGGATTCAGTATGGAAAGTCAGGCTTATCGAATGATTTTTATCATTGATTATTCCAGACAATGAATTATATTTTGCATAAAAATGAGGATTTATTTCTGAACTTATGAATGATGCGCTGATCTCAAAAGCGCACGCAAAAACACAACACAATGACATACCTACTATCCAAACAATCATTTAACGAGTTGGCGGATTATCGCGGTGCGAATTGCGTGTCTATTTTTCTGCCAACGCATCGGAAAGGCATGGAAGTCAATCGTCGCGAAGATGAAATTTTATTAAAAAATATGTTGAAAGACATTTCCGATCAACTGGAAGCATCGGGATTTTCTAAAGCGGAGGCTGACAATTATCTGGGGCCGGCTTACGCTTTGCTGGAAAATACCACTTTCTGGAATAACCTGTCGGATGGCTTGGTGCTGTTTATCGGCGACCGTTTCTTTAAGCATTATACGCTACCCATTCGCTTCGAGAAGTTTACTTACCTCGCCGACCATTTTTACCTGCGACCGCTGATGCCGCTGTACAATGGCGACGGGCGTTTCTTCCTACTGGCGCTTACGCAGGACGAGGTACGTTTTTTTGAAGGAACACGCTACAGCCTCAAAGACCTGTACGTAGAAGACATCACGCCCAATCGGCTGGAAGAAGTGGTGGGTTATGATTACGAACAAAAATCCCTGCAATTTCACAGTGCGCAGCAAGGGCTGGGCCGGGCGATGTTTCATGGACGCGGCGAAGGAAAAGACGAAGACAAAACTGAAATCCGCGATTACTTCAAAGCCATAAACGATGGTTTGATGAAAATGCTCCGCGAGGAAACCGCCCCCTTGATCGTAGCGTGCGTAGATTACCTCTTTCCGATCTATCGGGAAGCAAATACCTATCCGCATTTGTACCAGGAAAACATCAGTGGTAGCGTTGAACGCGACAACAGCGTGACACTCCACGAAAAGGCGTGGCGTATGCTGGAGCCGTATTTCCAAAAAACACGCCAGGAACAAGTGACGCTTTTCAACGAGCTCATGTCAACGCAACGAGTCGCAAGCCAGGTGGAAGATATCGTACCGGCGGCAGTCAACGGACGGATAGATACCCTTTTTATCCAAAACCAAAAAGATGTGTATGGCATGTTTAATCCAACTTCGCAGAATATTCAATGGGACAATGAAAAACGCTCCGACAACATGTCGCTGTTGAATCTGGCGGCCATCAAAACTTTCCAGCAGGGCGGTAAAGTCTTCTTGATGGAGCCGGAAGAAATGCCTCTAAAAAATATGCTTGCCAATGCCATCTTCCGATTCTGACGTGTACAAAAATCAATGTTGTTGGCACTTAGAGCGCCAACAACATTTTTTATCTTGTTATCTTGTCAATAAAAATGCCGAAAACATCCCCGAAGTACTACATGCTGACAGCGGATGAAGCTGTACAAACCCTTCAGACCCAAGCCAAACAAGGACTAAGCGAGGCGGAAGCGCACAAACGATTACTCCAATACGGCAGAAATGTGCTGGAAGAGCGAAAGGGAAAAAGTGCCTTGTTGATTTTGTTGCAACAACTCCTCAATCCCATCATTCTGGTGCTCATAATAGCCGGAGCATTGGCATTTGCTTTTGACGAAACACTCGAAGGATTCGCCATCATCGTGGTCATCACCATCAACGGCGCGATCGGCTTTATCATGGAATGGCAGGCGAGGGGTTCGATGCGAAAGCTGCTGAGCCTGAGCAGAGCCAGATCCAAAGTATATCGGAATGGAAAACGAATTGAAATAGACTCCGCTGATTTGGTGCCGGGCGATATTTTGTTTTTGGAAGCTGGCGACTTAGTTACTGCTGATGCCCGCGTGATTGAGCAAAACCGCCTGGCGATTCAGGAATCTGCACTGACCGGCGAATCCATCTACGTGGAAAAACATACCCAACCGCTCCCAGAGGAAACGATTCTGGCAGAACGCGCCAACTCCGTATTTAAAGGCACCGTTGTTACCTTAGGCAATGGCAAAGCCATCATTACAGCTACCGGCAATGCCACCGAACTGGGCAAAATTTCTACCCTCGCCAAAGAAGCAGAAAAAGGCACAACGCCTTTGGACAAGCGGCTTTCCGCTCTCGGAAAAAAGCTGATTGGGTTGGTAATTTCCCTTTCGGTGCTCATTTTTCCGCTGGGTATAATGCAGGGGCGGGATTGGCTCATCATGATCGAAACAGCCGTCGCACTCGCCGTTGCCGCCATCCCTGAAGGACTGCCGGTGATCGCCACAATTTCACTGGCACGGGGAATGCTGCGTCTGGCAGATCAAAATGTGATCGTCAAATCGCTCAACGCCGTGCAAACGCTGGGCGAAACCAATGTGATTTTTACCGATAAAACGGGCACGCTCACCGAAAATCGAATTTTTGCCGATACACTTGTTCTGGACGAATATTCTTTGCCGCTGGCTGCGATTTCGGAAAAAAATCTCGACCAAAATATCCCGCTGCGATTGCTTCTCAAGGTTGGAATCCTTTGCAACAACAGTACTTTTTACCCCGACGACGGCGAAAAAAGTTCGGGAGATCCGCTCGAAATAGCGCTTCTGCGTATGGCATATGACCTGGGCATCAATTACGAAACCGTACAAAAAGAAAATCCTCGAATCGCCGAACTGCCTTTTGATGCGAATCTGAAAATGATGGGCACCTTGCACGAAAGCGATGATCGCTACTTGATTTGTGCCAAAGGAGCTACCCATGCCATTCTGGGCAAGTGCAACTGGTCGCAAACAAGCGCTGAAAGCCAGAATTTGCAGAATGTTGGCAATTGGCTGAAACTGGAAAATGACCTGGCGGCACAAGGTCTGCGGGTGTTGAGCTTTGCCTACAAATTCCAACGCGAAAAGCCGAAGGAAACGCATTTATTGGAAAATCTGATATTTCTGGGCATGATCGGGTTTATTGACCCCGTGCGGAGCGACGTGAAACAAGCCATTCAAACTTGTCGCAGCGCAGGCATCGAAGTGATCATGGTGACGGGCGACCACCCCGAAACAGCTCTCAACATCGCCCGAAAAGCAGGGATTTTGACGGAACAAGATCCCACCGCCGCTTTTCATGGCAAGGATTTAAAATCGTCCGAAAAACTAAGTGAAAAGGAAAAGAACCAACTCTTAAAAATCCGCGTATTTTCAAGAGTGAATCCCTCCCAAAAATTAGACTTAGTAACCGTTTTTCAACAAAACAACTACATCGTGGCCATGACCGGTGATGGCATCAACGATGCGCCGGCGCTCAAAAAAGCCGACATCGGCATTGCCATGGGGCAACGGGGCACGGAAGCCGCCAAAGAAGTAGCCGATATGGTGCTCAAAGACGATGCGTTTCCCTCGATCGTTGTAGCCATCCGGCAGGGACGGATTATTTTTGAGAACATCCGCAAATTTGTCGTTTATCTACTTTCCTGTAATCTAAGTGAAATACTCGTGGTAGCGATTGCTGCCCTCTTGAATCTTCCGGCGCCGCTACTCCCTCTGCAAATCCTTTTTCTTAATCTCGTGACAGATGTTTTTCCCGCACTTGCAATCGGCTTGAATGAAGGCGAACGCAACATTATGAATAAGCCGCCCCGCCATCTGCAAGAACCGATTGTTACCAGGTCGCTGTGGCTTTCAACTTTTGTATACGGCAGCAGTATTACGTTGGGTATTTTGGGAGCGGAAGTTTACAGCCTGCATATATTGCATTTGCCGCACGACATAGTGAATAACATAACTTTTTATACCCTGATTCTGGCGCAATTGTGGAATGTTTTCAACCTGCCCGAAGCCGGAGTTTCTTTTTTCAGAAATGAAATAACCCGCAATCCCTATATCTGGTACGCTCTTGCTACCTGCCTGGGTCTGGTGGTGCTTGTATTTGCGATCGAACCTGCCCGAAATGCGCTGATGTTGACATATTTTGCAACGACGCATTTGTTAATTATCTTGTTCTTCAGCCTGGCGCCGGTAGTCCTGGTACAATTTCTGAAACGCGGTCTGAGATTAATCGCTTAAACGACTCTCCTAAAACAATGAAATTCAAGCGATGGATTAGTTCCGGAGAAAAATCAATGGCATTTGAAATAATCGAATGGCTCGAGGCAATCCTTGCAGCGGTAGAGCGATTTGCAGGCAGTAGAACCAAACTGGCTAATCATTTCGGTGTTGCGGGAGCCGCAGTGCGGGCATTCCACTACAGGTTCTTCGCCAAATAGCGCGCGTTTGCTCGCGCTACCCACTGGTGGCGCAATGCCGTATTCTCTGAGTTTGCGCTTGCCGGCTTCGCTGAGCCAGTCGGTCGTCCAGGCAGGGCTAAGCACTGTGGTTACTTGCACTCGATCAAAACCATTTTCCTGCAAGGTCGCCTTGATGTTGATTTCAATAGTATTCATTGCCGGACAGCCAGAATAAGTCGGTGTGATCACTATCTCTACGGTCTGGTCTTCGAGGATTTTCACATCGCGGATAATGCCAAGGTCTGCCACCGTCAGCACCGGGATTTCAGGATCTGTGACTTCTTCCAGAATCGTCCAAATTGCTTCAGTTATGTTAATCATGCAACTTTTATCTAATTTTTTACAATTTGAATATCAAACTATTGTTACACTGTTTTGGTTGCATCCATATTGCGGATCATCAATAAGAACGATCTGGCAAATTCTGCTGCGGAATCGTAGCGCAAAATGCTGGTCGAAGGATTCAGCTTACCATATTTCGGGCGGTTTTCGGCAACGATCTGATCCACAGCACGCCGAATGGCACGTCGGTTCAGCATTTTCTTTTCCGAATCGTAGAAATCTACTTGGAAACCCAACGACCGGAAATAAGCTGCCTCCATTATCTGAAAATAGAGGTGAAACAAGTCCCGATCCGGCTTGGGCACGGCATAATTAAACAGGCAAAAACCAATGATATAGCTCGGTATTGCCAGCGCTACCTGAGTATGCCCATTATCCTTATACCAGTCCATATTGTGCAATTCGCCGTCAATAACACCCACAATCCGATCGTGGTTCACCGGTGTGGTGATGCCAAAAGTTGTTTTGACCCGGTACATTTCCCGGAAAAAATCTTCTTTGGGGCGCTCCAGCAGTTTGCGAAATTCCTTCGCCAGCATTTGATTTTTCTGAGCGGTGTTTTTTTCGTCTTTTGCAAAATACTGACGATGAATGCGTTCCAGCATTTCCATCGTGTACCCTTCGGGTTTGGTGAGGTAGTCCAGTTTGTAAGCCAGATCGAGCAGCAGATAAGCGACGCCGCCCGGATACTGATCTTTATTCAGCTTTCCCTTTTCGATTTCATCCAACACGCTTTTGATTTGGTATTTGATAAAATCATATTTTGCTAATTTTTCCGGCTCCGGAATTTCCTGCAAATGCGCAACCACAATCGGCTGTAGTACCTGAAATTCCTCCAGCAGCAGATCATCCTGTTTGTCGGCATTGGTCGCCACTTCTTTCAGAGCGTAGTAAAGTTTGTACGGCGAACCATCGAGCGTGTACGTTTCAAAAACGATGGTGAGATTGTCTTCATCATCCAGAGCAAAGCGGCTGTAGTTGAGATCGAAGTTGCGCTCGATGAGCTGACGCATGAAATTGACATTCAGTTCTTTGGAATGAGCAATTTTTGCCTCGGCTTTCAGTTTGGTGTTATCAGCAAAGCCCACAATTTTTTTTGACCCCTGGCACAATTCAAAGCGGATGCCGCCGTCCTCGTCCCACCATTTCACGTTGTCTTCCTGTTCGTCGCGCAAGTAGCGAAGAAAAGCGCGGTAAGAATCGAGATAATCTTCGCTTTCAAATTTGTCCAACGATTCATCCCAGGCTTCGTAATTATCCGATTCCTTATATGAATCACTATATCGCCCGAAGCGAATATCAGGTTGCGGTGTTTTCGATTCGGCGCTGCCGAAAATACGTTCAAAAAAACTCATTACAGCTATTTCAGGTGATGTGCTTTGTTCATTTAAACTCGAAAAATAGCACTTTTGATTGATAAACTATAAGTTTGCATGATAAGTTCTGTGTATGAAAATCCTTATTGCCTCCGATTCTTTCAAAGATGCGCTTTCCGCAGTTGATGTGTGCGCAGCTATCGAACACGGCGTCAGGCGGGCTAATCCGATGATAGATTCGATTCTCTTCCCGCTGGGCGATGGCGGTGAAGGCACTTCCGAAATTCTGACTTTTCACACCCGGGGTAAATGGATCAGGCTCACCGTCCACGATCCACTGTTTCGTCCGGTGGAAGCAGGCTATGGCATTTCCGGCGACGGACAAACGGCTTTTATCGAAATGGCGCAGGCTGCCGGATTGCAATTATTAAAACCCGATGAACGCAACCCACTCGAAACCAGCACTTTCGGCGTTGGAGAAATAATATTGGACGCTGTTCAACGAGGTGTCGCGAACATTGTGCTGTGCATTGGCGGTAGCGCCACGAATGACGGCGGCATCGGCATGGCGACCGCATTAGGCTTCTATTTTTATGATGCCAACGATCACAAAATTCCGGAAAACGATTTGAGCGGCAAAAGCCTGCCACGAATTCAACGAGTAGATGCTTCCAATTTATATTTTGATCCCACGAAAATAGCCGTACAAGTGCTGTGCGATGTCAACAATCCGCTCTATGGCGAACGCGGTGCAGCATACGTCTATGCTCGCCAGAAAGGTGCAGATGACGTGGCTGTTACAAGGTTGGATGCAGGACTACAACACCTTGCCGGGGTTTTACAATCGCACTTTGGACGCGATTTTGCGCATGTGCCTGGCGCCGGCGCGGCGGGCGGCTTGGGAGCAGGCGCGATGGCTTTTTTGGGTGCAACATTAAAGCCTGGCATTGCCACCGTTTTGGAATTGACCAATTTTAAAAAAACGCTCCAAGATGTTGACCTCATCATCACAGGCGAAGGCAAAATTGACAGCCAGACCCTGCACGGCAAGCTTATCAGCGGTGTTGTTCAACACGCCAAAAACATCCCGGTCGTTGCACTGTGCGGCACGTTGCTGGCAACCCCCGCAGAAATAGAACAAATCGGACTTCAGGCGGCATTTTCAATTCTGAACCGCCCGATGAAATTAGAAGAAGCCCTGACGGAAACCCCGAATTTGCTGGCACAAACCGCTTTTTCGGTCACAAAAATATTTCTTAGGGAAAACCATAAAACCCTAAAGCAATGAAACCCTGAATTTTCACTAAATTGCGCAGCAACGAAAAAAATATGAAAGTATGAAACCAACCCAAATACTGATAATCGCTTTATTGACGATTGTATTTGCCTGCGGCAAAAAAGAACCGGCGCCGCAAACGCCACAGGAAACCAGACAGCACTTGTCGCCCGACGTGCGTTTTGGGCAATTGTTTGCGGATGTGCAAATGGCAAGGATTTTTCCCGACGGAAAGACGTTTGCGGATTGCATCCCGAAGTTTACAACCGATGAAATCTTAAAAAAATATGCAGAGAGCAAGGGCAAAGCAGGCTTCGACCTCAGAACCTTTGTGCTGGAAAATTTTGATGAACCCCAAAAGTACGCTTCTGGCTATCAAAGCGATACGAGCAAATCGGCAACAGAACATATTAATGAATTATGGTCGGTACTCACCCGTCAGCCTGATCAATCAAACACCGGATCCCTCATTCCTCTGCCTCATCCGTACATTGTGCCGGGCGGGCGTTTCGGAGAAATTTACTACTGGGACAGCTATTTTACAATGCTCGGACTACAGGCTGCCGGTAAAACAGACATGCTCGAAAATATGCTGGACAATTTTGCTTACCTGCTTGATACGATTGGGTACATTCCCAACGGCAACCGCACTTATTTTCTGGGGCGTTCGCAACCGCCTTTTTTTGCTGCGATGGTAAAAATACTGGCAGAAGAAAACGGCGATGAGGTTTATCAAAAATACCTCCCCGCACTGCAACGCGAGTACGACTTCTGGATGGATGGACTGAGCCGGCTGAGTGCTGAAAACAACGCCCATCGCCGCATTGTCCGGCTGAAAGACGGCAGTGTACTCAACCGCTATTGGGACGACAACGCCACCCCACGCCCCGAAAGCTACCGCGAAGATGTCGAAACCGCTGCCAAAAGTGATCACCCGAAGGAAGACGTTTACCGCCATCTGCGAGCAGGCGCCGAATCGGGCTGGGACTACAGCAGCCGCTGGTTTGCCGATGGCAAAACATTAGAAACTATTCATACCACCGATATCATCCCGGTGGATTTGAATGCGCTTTTGTACAACCTCGAAAAAACGCTTGAAAAAGCATATTACCTTGATGGTGACACCGAAAATGCCAGTCTCTTTGCCCAGCGTGCCGCCCAACGCCGCGATGCGCTCCTGCGCTTCTGCTGGAACGACCAACTCGGTTTTTTTGAGGATTACGACTTTGTCGTGGACGCCCAAACAAATATCCTTTCGCTGGCGGGCGTATATCCTCTGTTTTTTGAAATGGCTGAACCCGCGCAGGCGCAGGCGGCAGCTAAGGTGATTGAGCAAAAATTTTTGCGTTCCGGAGGGGTAGTTACCACGCTCGACAATACCGGTCAGCAATGGGATGCTCCTAATGGCTGGGCGCCACTACAGTGGATGACCATCCGGGGATTGCGCCAGTATCAGCTCAATGATCTGGCTGACATGATCAAACAACGCTGGGTCAACCTGAACGTTCGGGTGTACAAAAGCACCGGAAAAATGGTGGAAAAATATAATGTGCTTGACATAGGACTGGAAGCCGGTGGCGGCGAATATCCTGTACAGGATGGCTTCGGCTGGACAAACGGCATATTGCTGAAACTCTTGTCTGAAAAGTAATTCTGTATTTCTTTTCATCAGACCTAAAAAAACAGTGCCTTCTGAAGAGAAAATCATAAAGAACTCAATCTATTGTTGAATTCAAAACTCGCTCGTGAAGTGAAACTGCACTTTGGGATGGTTTTCTTGTGCCATCTGCAGCGTCCATGCGCTTTCGGCTAAGAAGACAAGATTACCGTGTTTGTCCTTTGCCAGGTCGCGCTTGCGTCTTTCTTTGAATTCTTCCAGCGCCTTTTTATCGTCGCAACTCACCCAGCAGGCTTTGTAGAGATTCACCGGCTCGTAGTCGCAGGCAGCGCCGTACTCGTGCTCCATCCGATATTGAATCACATCAAATTGCAGCGCCCCTACCGTACCGATGATCTTCCTCCCGTTGA
>CAZQTF010000117.1:0-12105 GCA_964596135.1 uncultured Saprospiraceae bacterium
GCTCAACTTTTTGAGCTTATTTCTTGAAATTAGACTTTTGTCCTGTACTTAGCAGGATGGTTTCAAAATAAAAAAGGTTTCACAATTTTTGAAGCTGTGAAACCTTATTTTTATGATTGAATTGCCCGCTGCAGGGGAAGCGCCGTTGCAATCTCCTACCAGTGCGGGCTAATACTCATCTTCGTTGAATAGAAAGTCGTCTTTGCGTGGGTAATCAGGCCAGATGTCCTCAATTCCTTCATATATTTCACCTTCATCTTCAATCATTTGAAGATTTTCGATGACTTCTATGGGGGCACCCGAACGGATTGCGTAATCAATCAATTCATCACGCGTGGCTGGCCATGGGGCGTCTTCGAGGTGCTGTGCTAATTCTAGAGTCCAGTACATATAAAATCTAAGTTTGGATTAATTTTACAAACATTTTTGGTTTTCAATAATTGGGTAATAACGAAGGTTGTATTTAGAAAATGTGCGATCTCCCAATTTTTTTCGGCAAAAGTAAAAAACTTGGCGAATTAACCAAATATTTGTTTAACCGAAAAATTACGCGCTAAATTTTGTACCAGTTTTTACCGAAAATAATGCCAAAGATTTTTTTATTATTTCTTTTGCCCTGAAAAGCAGTTATTTGTAATGGATAATGATTTCAAATTCGCTGTTTTCATAACTTTTTGGAAATACCCCGATTTCTGACGAATTGACAGGTCCGGTAGGATCGCAGATGTAGTACCGTTTGCCATTGTATTGTAGCACCGCGCCCGGCAGCTCTTCTTCCAGTGCCACCGCCACCGTCAGATGGTCGGGAAAAGCGACTATAATCATTGGCAAATCCAGGAGTTCCTTAACCAGGATAAAAAACAATACCGTGCGGTCTTCACAATCGGAAAACGGATAAAAAAACAATTCATCAGCGATCATCGGCTTACTTTTGCCGAAGTATTCCTTATCCTCTTTGTACTCGAAGCTGGAACGTGTGAAAGCCAGCAAAAGTTCCAACGATTGCTGGAGTGTTTTTTCTTTGAGCAGTTCCCGGAACTGTGGTAGCAAAGAATTCTTCAAGGTTTCGGACATGGGGATATTCAGGTATTCCTCTTCCGCGATGAGGGGATAATGCTCCATGACGGCTATCACGGTTTTGTCGTACGCAATGTCCATTCGGATAGGTGTATTTCCATAAATAAACTGCAGCGATGTCTCGCTGTTGTTGGTCGTTAGCTTGGGCAGTGTTTTTAGGTAAAATGAAAATGCTTTGCCGGTTGGTTGTGCCAGAAAATTGAGCAAATACAAGGCTTCCTGCTTGCCGGGCGTGTTGGGCGGGCTGTTGGACAAATTGACATAGGTTCTGTTTTTGTCTTCGATCATGGGCACCTCAAAAATCTCGTCGGTAGAATAAACGTACACATGTACGCGTTGCGCAAGATAAGTAAGTCGGGTATCAAAACCTGCCTGCGACAGCAAAAACCAGGCGAGAAGTTCCTGCTCTGCCCGGCTTTTTTTATAAAAAATCTCTGCAATGCTCTGGCGCATCAGTTGGTAAAACAACCAATCATTGAGCTGCAATTGTTGTTTTTTTTGTAGTAAATCGCTCAGAAGTGTCTGATAATCTTTAGTTTCTAAAAATCGGTAAAAACGAACGATGCTTTTTTCATCAATATGACTGCAACTGATAGCGAGTAGGTCGGTGTTGTACTTTATCGAGAGATTTTCAGCATAAAAGACAAGGTTGATCTCGGTTTTGGTAGCGAAAACCTGCATTGCAAAGCAAAGCGAAAGCAATACCAGCCAACTATTTTTTTTCATGAGCATGAGCTTCGGTGATTGGTAGATCGTCTGGAAACGAAAGAGCGTATCTTTCTATCACAAAAGATACGCTCTGCGTGAAAAAATATTTTACAAAAAGTTCAATCTTACAAAATCAGCATAGCGTCGCCGTAGCTGAAAAAGCGATATTCCTCTTTAATGGCTGTTTCGTAGGCTTCCATAATCAGATCGTAGCCGCCAAAAGCACAAACCATAATCAGCAGGCTGGATTTAGGCAGGTGGAAATTGGTCACCATCGAATCGGCGATACTGAAATTGTAAGGAGGATAAATGAACTTGTTCGTCCAGCCTTCTGCTGGTTTCAACATCCCTTCTGCCGATACTGCCGATTCAACAGCGCGCATCGAGGTAGTACCTACTGAACAAATGCGCTTGCGCTTTTCTTTGGCGCGATTGACGATATTCACTGCGTCCGGCGTAATTTTGAAATATTCGGCGTCCATTTTGTGCTTCGACAAGTCTTCCACATCAATGGTTCGGAAAGTGCCCAAACCAATATGCAAAGTCAGTTCAGCAAATTCCAAGCCTTTGATTTCCAGTCGCTTCAGTAATTCTTTGCTAAAGTGCAGCCCTGCCGTTGGGGCGGCTACAGCGCCCACTTCTCTGGCGTAAACCGTTTGGTACCTTTCCCGGTCGTTTTCCTTGGGCAAACGGGTAATGTACTTGGGCAACGGCGTATTGCCGAGCATATTAAGATCGCGCTGAAATTCTTCCTCCGGACCGTCGTATAAAAAACGAATCGTACGCCCGCGCGAGGTAGTGTTATCCACGACTTCAGCCACCAGGATGTCATTGTCGTGATCGTCGCTGAAATAAAGTTTATTGCCCACGCGGATTTTTCGCGCCGGGTCGACCAGTACATCCCAGAGGCGGGCGTCGCGGTTGAGTTCGCGGAGCAAAAACACTTCGATTTTGGCGCCGGTTTTTTCCTTTTTGCCATACATGCGTGCCGGAAAAACCTTCGTGTTGTTGAGGATCATCACATCGCTATCGTCGAAGTAATCAATAATGTCTTTAAAAATTTTATGTTCGATCTTGCCGGTATCCCGGTAAATTACCATCAAACGTGCCTCATCCCTATTAGGGGCGGGGTCTTGTGCAATCAGTTTTTTTGGCAGTTCAAATCCAAATTGTGACAGTTTGGTTCTCATTCTCCTTCGTTTTCGAAAAATTGGTCGCAAAGATAACAATATTGCGCTTTGTATTAGTATAAAATGGCACCATTTTTATTGTGGAAATAATTGATTGCCAGAATATTTTTGTTTTAGCGCACTATGTTATTTCCTTGTTTGGTTAATCGGATTCTTATTTTTATCTTAAAATCAAAAACAATAAACTTACTTTCACATTTACAATACGTATAAAACGGTTACTTTGTTCCATAATCCGGAACATTTGTCTTTTTGGCATTTGGCAGATAAAATTCGTGTTTTTATCGAATGTATTGTGAGGTTCGGCTGCCGCATGGTAGCTTCGAGTTTGAAATCTTTTATCAATCCTGTCCGTTATGAGAATCTTGCTAAGAGTTGTAATAGAAAGCATTGCGCAGGCGCTGCAACAATTGAGAGCCAATAAGTTGCGCAGTTTTCTTTCTCTACTTGGAGTATCTATTGGTATCTTCTGCATTGTCGGCGTGCAGTCGGCGGTAGATTCCTTAGAGGACAATGTGCGTGGAAGTATTGAAAAACTGGGCAACGATGTGGTATATGTCCAGAAAATTTCCTGGGCAGAAGACCCTGGGGATAATTTTTATAAATATATGCGTCGCCCGAATGTAAATTATGACGATTTTAAGTCTGTTAATGAAAAAGTAAAATCGGCGAGTCTGGTGGCATTTTCAGTGGGCATTGGTACGCGCACCGCCAAGTATCGTTCCAATAGCTTCGATGGCGCGCAATATGTAGCGATTACGCCTGATTTTGGCGAAATGTTCAGGTTTGAGTTTGATCAGGGGCGTTACTTTTCGTCATCCGAATTTCAGTTTGGCTCCAACAAGGCGGTGATTGGCTATAAAATAGCGGAAACGCTGTTTGGCAACATTGACCCGATCGGCAGAGAGATTAAAATCGGTGGCAAAAAACTGGAAGTAATCGGAGTACTGCAATTGGAAGGCGACAATCTGGTAAGTGTATTTCCATTCGACGAGTGCGTGATCATTCCCTATGAATTGGCTCGAAAAATTGCAAATTTGAAACCGAACCATCCGTTCGGCAATTCTTCGATCAGTATCAAAGTTGCCGAAGGCGTTGAAATGGCTCAATTGCGCGACGAAGTGACTGGTACACTGCGCGCGCACCGCCGCCTCAAACCCAAAGAAGAAAGCAATTTTTCGCTTAATGAACTGTCCATTATCTCCGGTTTTCTTAATAATTTTTTTAATGTATTGAATATGCTCGGCATCATTATTGGCGGTTTCGCCATCTTCGTGGGGATGTTCAGCGTTGCTAATATCATGTTCGTTTCGGTAAAAGAAAGAACGAATATCATTGGGATCAAAAAAGCACTGGGTGCCAAGCGTTATATTATTCTGCTGGAATTTCTTATTGAGGCCTCCATTTTGTGTCTGATCGGGGGAATCGGGGGGCTGGTGTTGGTGTCGCTTGTTACCGCCGGGCTTTCGCAATTAATTGATTTTGAACTGTATATGTCGGTGAATAATATTATCTTCGGCGTCGTGCTCTCAATTGTTGTAGGCGTGATTGCCGGTATGATTCCGGCAACGCAGGCTTCCCGGATGGATCCGGTAGAGGCGATACGCTCCAAGTAAAAGGGGCATCGGCAGGGGAGGACTATTGTGTTGTTTCTTTTGTCACTACTGTAACCGGCAAGTGCAGAAAAAACATAGTGACAGAAGAAATCACCGTAGTCTGCCCCGACAAAATCTTAACTTTTCTTCCTGCTGAATTCGCTTGTCTTAAAAAACTAATTTTCAGACATTTACATCTGAAAATCCCGTCTGTTTGTTTTTTTTCTTAACACACCAATAATATTTTCTAAAAATAGGCATTCATATAGTACCTTTTTTTAGAATCAAACACCTAATTTTGAACTTTCTTTTTTGAGCTTGAGAAAAACTACTGACAAACGATTTTGATCCTTTGACGCAAAGGGAGGTGTTTTTGTTAAAATTAGAAAAAATCATATTTGACAAACAAAATTTGCTAACTTTGCGCATCTCAAAAACTTATCCCATGACGAGGTATCTACTACTCCCTGTCGTTTTGGTTGTAACGACTGTTGCACTGAGCGCTCAACAACTTTCCCTTTTCACACAATATCGCGAGAATGCGAGTGTGATCAATCCTGCTGCTGTAGAAAGTGATTTTCTTGCTTTTGGGCAAAACCTCAGTTTTGGTGCCTCCTATCGCGCGCAATGGGTTGGGCTGAACAATGCGCCTACCACCCAAACAGTGCGGTTTTCCTATCTCAATAAAGAGTTTTCAGGGGTGACTTTTATGACCGGTGCGCACCTGATCAACGATAAAACAGGACCGACCGGCTTTACCGGTTTTTATGGTCGCATAGCTGGTGTTTTGACTCAAGACCCTGAATACGGTGGGTTTGTTGTAGGATTGAGCATTGGAGCAGTACAGTATCGGGTAAAAGCTTCCGAACTTTTTTTGCGCGATGCAAACGATATTTTGGGCACGCAAAACCAGTCACAACTGTATCCAGACGTTGGAGTAGGGATTTACTATTACCAAACCGTAGGTGATCAGGACTATTTCTATACCGGTGTTTCTGTTCCACAAGTGGTAGGGCTGGATCTGACTTTCAAAAATGATGCCGGCGAATTTTATACCCAGCGTGTGCAGCACTTTTATGGTTTGCTTGGCTTCTACAAGTTTTTTGACAATGATAGCTTTCTGGAGCCTTCTCTTTGGGTGAAATACGCACCTAATGTACCCGTAAACGTTGACCTGAACCTGCGTTACCAATTGCCAGGCAATCTCTGGATCGGCACAGGCATTTCATCAGCCAAGACATTCCACCTCGATACCGGCGTTTTGTTGGGCGGAAACAGCCTCGACAATACCATCCGCATCGGTTACGGTTTTGACTACTCGTTTAGTTCCTTCGGACCCTCGGCGGGTAGCACGCACGAGTTGAACGTTTCGTTTGCGCTCGATCGTTGATGACCAAGTTTTTAAGATGTTTTTGATATAAATCCTAAGCCTGATTAGAATTTTTCCATGTGGCTTAAAATAGTCTATTGTCCCGTGAAAAGAAATAAACTCTCGAAATTCAGTCGTCTCATGAAAAGACTACTTTCCTTAGTGGTGATCGGACTGGCTTTTAAATTCAGCGCCTGGGCGCAGCCATCCTTGATCTTTTCGCCGTCTTCCCCCAATATTGGTGAACAGTTTTGCGTAGATATTACGGTCAAAGACTTTACCGATATTATTTCCATGCAATTTTCCCTTCAGTGGGATGCATCCGTCATAGATTTTGAAGGTGTCCAAGGGTTTGGGTTGCCCAGCTTCAATGGCACCAATTTTAATACCAGCCTCGCCGGCGAGGGCAAATTGAGTGTCAATTGGCAGATTGCGCAGTGCTCGCCCTCGGCCACAGGGATTACCCTGCCCGATGGGAGTACCGTCTTCCAGTTGTGTTTCAGGGCAATAGGCACTTATGGTAGTACCTCTCCGATCAGTTTGTCGAGCGACCCGCTGCCGATCAACGTGCAACGCGTCAATGCCTGCCCCAATAATATTGGTATGCTAAGCGACAACGGGCTTGTCTCTGTAGGCGTTCGACCGCTCACGCTCATCGCGTCCAGCGAAACCGCTAATGAAGGTGATCTGGTATGTGTGGACTTTAGCGTGGTAGGCTTTGATAAACTAACGAGTATGCAGTTTTCGGTTAATTGGGATCCCGCCCAGCTTCAGTTTGAAGACGTGATCGTGCTGGAAAACCTCGTCAATCTTGCAGAAAGTAGCTTCGGTACGCCCGACCAGCCCGCAGTAGGTGCCGGGAACCTCACAGTTTCCTGGTCGTACACAAATCCTGCTGATCCGGGAGTAGATTTGCCCGACAGTACGGTCATTTTTCAGGTATGTTACCGGGTGGTAGGAGATTGTGAGACGACCGCTACAATCAACTTTTCCGATTCGCCGACTCCATTTGAAGTTACCAATACTATCGTACAGGGATTCCGTCTTACGGGACTCAATGAGCCAGGGAAGGTCAAGATAGGCAGCTGCGCTCCAACTGGTTTGCAACTTTTTGCCGACTGTGGCGCGCCGGTCAATCCGAATGATGTGGTTTGTGTAAAAATCAGTACGGCGGGCTTTACGAACATCAAAGAATTTAACTGGAATCTGGAGTGGAACGAAAATATACTTCAATTCGTAGAAGTAAAAAATATTAATGGCTCCCTGAGTGGTTTTGATCAAAGCGATTTTAATAAAGCCAATGTTTCCAACGGGGTACTCGGCGTAGGCTGGAATACTGTCTTACCTTCGGGTATTTCGCTACCTGGCGGCTCGGGTAATTTATTCGAGGTTTGTTTCAAAGTAGTAGGTGTTGGCGGGGGCAGTCCGATTCAGTTTAGTGGATCTCCTCCTGTTGCTATTCGGAATAATGCCAATATCGGCATCAATCCCTCTAACTGTGCGGTGGAGGTCATTCGCCCCAACGGCGTTGTGATGACGATGTCCAACGCAGAAGCGCCGCTTGGAGAAACGACTTGTATTGATGTGAGTGTTTCCAATTTCAAAGATATTATTGATTATCAGTTTTCATTGGCGTGGGAACCGACGCACGCTGCTTTTGTGGGCATCAACAACATTAACCTGCCAGGAGCTTCCCTCTCCAATTTTCAGTTGCTGGGGGTAGATGCGGGTAGCCTTTCTTTTGAGTGGACTTCGGCAACGGGACAAACCGTTCCTGATAATACTGTTATTTTTCAGGCTTGCTTTGAAATGGTCGGAGCACCGCAGAACTGTGAGGAACTCACCGTTGTGAATGAACCGCTGGTTGCAGAAGCGATTTCTTCTACCTCCAACGGAAACGACATCGGGGTGGTGAGCCAGTCGGCGGAGCTTTGTATTCTTTTCCCGGAAGGCTATTTCCTTGATCTTGGCGAAGTTTCCGCTGACGTGGGCACTACCGCTTGCGTGCCGGTGACAGTGACCAGTTTCGATAATATTCTTTCGACACAATTTTCTATCAGTTGGGAACCTTCTGCACTACAATTCGATGGGGTAAAAATCGCCGGAAACTTGACCAACTTAACTCTGTCCAGCTTTGATACGACTTCTGCCAATGTTGGAATCATCAAAGTAAATTGGTCCAATGCCACGCCGGTGACAGTGCCGGATAGCACGCTCATTTTTGAATTGTGCTTTAATTTGGTTGGTCAGCCGGATACTTGCTACGAATTGCGTGTCGGCGAACCTGATCCGTTGGTGACTACAGCCAATGGCAATGGAAGTCTCCTATCTGATCCAGGCGAAATGTGTATCAAGGACCGCTTAGTGATTACAGAAACGGTTATTACACCTGTAAGTTGCCCGGGCACGGACGATGGATCCATCCTGATTACGGTAAGCGGTGGCAGACAGCCTATAGGTATCACCTGGGAAACAATTCCGCCTCGTTTCGGACCGGAAGCCAATAACTTGCCTCCAGGACCGATCGCAGTGACCATTTTCGACAATTCCAATCCGGCGCTCATTCTGCGCGATACTTTTGAAATTTCGCTAAACAGCGATTTACCCGTTGCCAACGCCGGTGAAGATAAACCTTTTGTCTGCAATCCTCCCATTGTGCCGCTTCAGGGGGAGGGCTCGCAAGGTGCAAACTACTCCTATCTCTGGACGACGCTAAACGGTCGCTTGACACCAGATGTCAATAGACTCAGCTCCGGCGCTTTGGAGCCGGGTACTTATGTTTTGGCGGTTACCAACAATGAAACGGGCTGTGTGGCGAGAGATAGTGTGATGATCATTGCCCAGGATTTCCCGCGCGCGGATGCCGGCTTTGGTGGGGCTTTCGATTGCAGTACTGAATCTATTACGCTCGGCGGACAAACAACTACCACTGGTCCGAATATTACCTATCTCTGGCAGGCGCGTGATGGCGGGGTGATTGCGGAAGGACAGGAAACCCTCGCGACGCCCATGGTGACTGCTCCTGGTAGATATATTCTAGCCGTGACCAATACCGAAACAAGTTGTGTATCGAGAGATACTATCACGATTTTGGATGAAAGGACCGACTTTCCCAATGCCAATGCCGGGGAAGATCAACGTCTGGATTGTGATGAAGGAAGTTCGGTTATTCTAACTTCTGCTTCCGTAAATGATTCATTATCTGTTGGGTATGAATGGCTGTCGCTGGGTGGCGAAGTTCTGAGCGTGTCAGAATCCTTTACGGTTGATACGGTGGGAACATTTTTATTAAAAGTTACAAAAGTCTCCAATAACTGCTCTGCCATTGACACCGTTCAAGTGTTGCCGAGCCTGGAAGCGCCGCAACTGAGCCTCGGTATGAGCCAGGAACTGACCTGTTTGACGGATACCGTAACGATCAACGCGACAGTAACCAATTCTACCAATTTTGTCTTTGAATGGTCGGCTACGAATGGAGGGCAATTTGTACCCGGAACCGAAACGAGTCTTACGCCTACAATTGCTACACCGGGTCTGTATCAATTGCTGGTACGAGATACTTCCACCAATTGCTCAGTGGCCGATACCGTCTCTGTAGCTGAAAACAAACAATTCCCAACGGCTGAAGCCGGCGAAGCGACCAGTATAACCTGTCAGGAAAACATGGTGACTTTAAATGGTGCAGGTTCTTCTACGGGTGCGGATTTCAACTATAAATGGACTTTAAACGGCGAGGTTGTTGCCTCTGATACGTTGCAGCCTCAGGTGAACGCTCCGGGTACCTATTATCTCGAAGTGACCAATACCCGAAATGGTTGCACAGCAGTAGATTCGGTAGTGATAGCACCCGATGTGGATGCCCCGCAGGTGGTTCTTCCGGTCGGAATTATTCAACTCGATTGCCGGACACCTGCACAGAGCATCCAGGCGACGATTACACCCAATAATCCAGAATTTGTTATTGAGTGGGTGACAACGGATGGCAATATTGTCAGTGGGCAAAATACTTCGACCATTGAGGTGAACAAAGGCGGTACCTACCAGATTCAGGTGACCAACCCCGCCAATGGTTGCCAGACAACCAGCGAGGCGGTAGTAGAAGACGCCAGCCAGCAACTCCCGGCGGCAGTAGCTGGCAGAGATACAAGTCTCACCTGCATTGCCGATGTGATTGCGCTTTCCGGTGCAGGCTCTTCCATAGGTTCTGATTTTACCTATCAATGGAATGCGCTTAATGGCGGAACTCCACCTTCCCCCAGTAATACGCTGCAAACGAGCATTAATGCTCCTGGTACCTATGAACTGTTGGTGACCAATCTCACAACAGGCTGCGTAAAGACCGATACGATTGAAATTCGAGAAGATACTAATCCTCCGGCGATTGCTTTCGCCAATATTGCTCAGCTTTCCTGCTCTGTCGCTACGGTGACTTTGGATGCATCCGCTTCCAACCCTACCGGAGGTGTGACTGCCCAGTGGAATGGCTTGAATGGCGCTACTACAACGCCAACAAGCAATCCTCTGATCGTGGAGGTAACGCAGGCCGGCGATTATGAATTGATCCTGACCGGAAATGCCAACGGCTGCGAAGCACGCGATACAGTAACCGTGACAAGTGATCCAAACCGCCCGGAAGCATTGATTGCTCAGCCTGATACACTGACTTGCGCTATGTCTGGCACCACACTCGACGCCACAGGATCTACTACCAACGGTAATTTCAGGACAGAATGGACGAAAATATCCGGCAATGGTACGGTTCAGCCCGATGCAGGCAATCCGCTGCTGGCAACGGTAAACGGCGCGGGAACCTACCAATTAAAGATCATCAGAACCAGCGATAACTGCGAAGCCACTGCAACGATTGATGTAGCAGAAGACAAAAACTTCCCAATAGCAAGCGCCATAGCCGACAAGCCAAGCATCGGTTGTGGAGAAACCGTCAATTTGAGCGGCTCGGGCTCTTCTACTGGTCCTGGTATTTCTTATACGTGGTCGGTACTGGGCGGTACGGCAACAATTGCCGATCCGAATCAGCAAAGTATTCAGGTGGATAAAGCCGGGAATTTCCAGTTTGTAGTCACCAATGCTGCTAATGGCTGCTCCGATACAACAACAGTTTCCATTACTTTTAATGTCCAGTTTGCTCTGGCGAATGCCGGCGCCGACCAGGGTGCCTGCGAACCAACGGCAACTTTGGCTGCAAATTTACCGAGCGGCACGACGGGGCTTTGGTCCACTATGTCAGGAGCAACACTGAGCGCGACCGATCAGGCTTCGGTCACTGCCAGCAATTTGCAAACCGGCGATAACCGCTTTGTCTGGACCCTCTCCGCGCCGGGTTGCGAGAATTACAGCGCCGATACAGTCGTCGTGAAATTAGAAACAGCTCCTGTCGCTGCAGATGATGCTCTAATACTGAAAGCAGGCGAAACCAGCGGCTCTTTGTTGGTTACCAGCAACGATCAGGTGAACAGTGTCCTGAACTTCAATGTCACTATTTCCAGAAATCCGCTCTTGGGCGCCGCTTCCATCATTACGGGTGGGCGCGTGGCTTACAATGTGAAGCTAGGCCTCTTCGGGCAGGATGAGTTTGCTTATACGATTTGCAGTGCCAACTGTCCGACCCTATGCGATTCGGCGCTCGTGCAAGTGCTCATCGAAGAAGACCCGAATTACGTGCCGCGTCGTGTGAATGCCATTACCCCGAATGGTGATGGTCTGAATGAACAATTGACGTTCGATGAATTGCTGGTGAATCCTCAGCAATATCCTGATAATGAACTTATTGTGTTCAATCGCTGGGGCGACATCGTTTACCAGGTGAAACCATACAACAACGACTGGGACGGTACCAATGAAATGGGACAGGATTTGCCGGAAGGTACTTATTATTACATCCTGCGACTGGATATTTCCGAAGGAATTATCATACGCGGCGATGTAACGATTGTACGTTGATATATCACCTGCTTTAGCACTATTCTTAAGCGTCCTACGGCTTCAAGTCGTAGGACGCTTTTATTAATTCAAAAACTCATTATATTTGAATGCTGAAAAGTTTTAGGAAACCTCAAAGAGGTTCCAAAACTTGATTATACATAATTTTCAAATAATGCCCCAAGACAGCAAAGCAGGACGAACCCATTCAACTCAATCCACTCCA
>CAZQTF010000118.1:0-12104 GCA_964596135.1 uncultured Saprospiraceae bacterium
TACAATTTTCAATAAAAGCATAAGATTTATCTTTACATCCGACTTTATGAGATACGCAATCCTCACATACCTATTGTTATTGCTGTTGTCGTTGCCCGGTTGGTCGCAGCTATACGACCTGGAGATCCGGCGTGGCGTTAAGAAAGTGGAGATTCCCTTTGAATACGAAAATAATTTCATCATTGTAAAAGTCTTGTTCAACGATGTTTTTCCACTCAAATTTATTTTCGATACCGGCGCCGAGCACACGATCCTTACACAACGGGAGATTACCGACTTGCTCCAGATTAATTACGAACGGCGCTTCGTCATACTGGGGTCAGACCTGAGTACCGAGCTTTACGCTTATCTCGCACGTGGGGTCAAGCTTTCGATTGATAATCTCGTGGCGCTCAATCGTTCTATCCTGGTGCTTGACGAAGACTATTTTCGCTTCGAAGAGTATGGTGGCATCAACGTACAGGGTATTATCGGGGCAGACTTGTTCCGTCGTTTTGTCGTCAAAATTGATTACAGGCGCAAAGTCATCACCCTGTACGATCCGATGCAATTCAAACCGCCGTTGTCGTCAAAGCATCTGGAAATCCCGATCCAAACGCACCGAAATAAGCCTTATTTGTATGCGCCCACCAACATTAGCGACACGACCATTCAGGCGAAATACCTGCTCGACACCGGTGCAAGCCTTTCTTTATTGCTTTATACCAATACCCATCCCGCTTTCGAATTGCCCCCCCAATATATCAGGAGCAAAATTGGTATGGGGCTCGGAGGCTATTTGCAGGGATTTCTTGGCAGGATCAATCGATTAGACATTGGAGAATTCGAACTTGATAATGTGATTACCAATTTTCAGGAAATACCCGCTGACATTGATTCTTCTTTTATGAATGATCGAAATGGCATCATCGGCAATCAGATTTTGAGCCGCTTCGAGGTCACTATTGATTATCTCAATGAAAAACTCTATCTGGAGCCGGAACGCAATTTTCGTCGGAAATTTCAGTACGACCGAAGCGGGCTGATTATTGCTGCCTCCGGTGTCAACCTAAATGTTTTTACCGTAGTGGACATTATCACGGGCAGCCCCGCCGAAGAGGCAGATATAAAAATTGGCGACGAAATCAGAGTAATCAATGGCATTCCAACTAACCTGATGCATCTGTCAGATATTACCAAAAGGCTGCAAAAAAGAACTGGCAAAAAAATTAATTTGATCGTGCGACGCGGCAATGACCGGATCAGAAAACAGTTCCGGCTGCGGGAGTTGATATAAAAGCGGGCGGTTCTTTATTCTTGGCTTGTGACCAGCTTACCATCTCCGAAGTTTCCAGGTTTGTACATGGCTGCTGACGGAGAAAGGCATTATCAGATATGACACCATCATCTAATACATAAAAAATGTAATAGTTTACAGAAGAAAGTCTTGGTTGAATGCGGAAAAAGATTTACCTTTGCCGACCATTTTGAAGAAAAAATTAAAAACATTTGCTCATGTTTGCAATCGTAACCATAGCTGGTCAGCAGTTCAAAGTTGAGGAGGGGCAAGAACTCTTCGTCCACCAGCTAGAAGCCACGGAGGGCGACCAGTTGTCTTTCGATCAGGTATTGCTGGTCGAAAAAGGCGAAGGCAACGTCACCATTGGCAAGCCGGTGCTCAACGCAGCGAAAGTCAACGCTACTGTGCTCGGTCATCAAAAAGGTGATAAAGTCATCGTTTTCAAGAAAAAAAGACGCAAAGGCTACCGAGTGAAAAACGGACATCGTCAGCAGTTTACAAAGATCAAAATTGACAGTATCGTAGCGTGAAAAATGTTTATTGTTGATTACTTATTGTTAAAAATATTCAACAGTAAATACTTGATTATCAGGCAATCAACCATTAAAATTTTTTAACCATGGCACATAAAAAAGGCGAAGGTAGTACCCAAAATGGCAGAGACAGTAATCCCAAACGATTGGGCGTCAAGCTCTTTGGAGGTCAATACGCCAAGCCGGGCAACATCATCGTTCGTCAGCGCGGTACCAAATTTCACCCGGGTGAAAACGTTTACATGGGTAAAGATTATACCCTTCATGCCGCTGTTGAAGGTACGGTAGCATTCAAAAAAAGAAAAGAAAATAAAACCTATGTCAGCATTGTCCCCTTCCAGGAAGTGGCAGAAACGGTGGCTAAGGCTCCAACACCCAAAACTGCTCCGGTCGCAGAAGCGCCAGAAGCACCACTAATGGTGACTGAGCAACCAAAACCGGTAGTACAGCAAGAAGAAAAAGAAAAACCTGCGCCAAAAGCTTCAACGGGCGACAAAATAACATTGCCTTCGGGACAGACAGTCAAAGCAGATGACCTGAAAGTAATCGAAGGCATCGGTCCTAAGATCGCGGGGTTGTTACAAGAGGCAGGTGTCAATACGTGGGCAGCTCTGGCAAACGCAAATATTGAAAAACTCAAGGACATTCTCGCTGAAGCCGGCAGCCGTTATAAAATGCACGATCCGACGACCTGGGCAAAGCAAGCTCAACTTGCATCTGAAGGCAAGTGGGAAGAATTGCAGCAATATCAGGACGAACTCAAAGGTGGAAAGGAAGTTTCTGAAGAAGAATAAAGAATTTAGTTTTCATAGCTTTATGTTTTAAGCCTTATCCTTTTCAGGATGAGGCTTTTTTTATAGCTAAATCTTTTCGAATGAATTAGCGGGCAGCCAGCCTTCCGCCCCGTCGTACAACCGAATCTTGTGCCACTCACCAATGACATCCAGTATCTGCATCGTGGCGCCTTCATAAAGGGTATCCTGCACGGGGCTTTTTATATCTGGAGCGGTGTGCAGCAAGGTTTCCTTCTCCAGCACAACTCCCCGGCGACTGCCTTTGTCTCCCTGCATTCGGCTATTGGCCAATGCAAAAAATAAAAGACTCCAGGAAAAAAGTACAACTCCGGTAATAAACCCAATTTTTTTATACCGCCGCGCTTTACCCAACAGCCACAAGGATAAGCCGCCAATCGCCATCCACAATGAAATCAATGCGCCATAACTCCAGACATTTGCCGAAAAACTGAAGCTGATTTTGTTCCACCATTGTACAACCAAGATGACCGGAGGCGGCAGATGCTCGTCCCGCAGGCGGCTTCTCACAACTTCCAGATTATGTTGGATATCTGCATCGGTAGGATCCAGCACAAGCGCCCGCTCATACTGAAGTACCGCCCTGCCTAAGGAGTCAGTGCGAAAGTAACTATTGCCCAGATTGTAAAACAACGCCTCCGAACGATAACCTGCCTGCAGCAGTGCCTCGTACAAACGGATTGCTTCGCTAAAATTGCCCTCCCGATAAGCCTGGTTGGCTTGCTGCATTTGCTCATGATCAGCATTCGCCGACCAGCCGGTGGCAAGCGCCAGCAGCAAGGTGCTAATTGCCAGTAACTTTCGTTTTCTCATCTTGCAACGGTGTTGTTTGAATGATCTCTTCTATCAGAAAAACATCATCTCGGGTTTTCGGGCGTTTTCGCACTTCCCATCTAAAGCCGGGCATCCTCAATTCGCTGTGTTTTGCCTGTTGCATCGGAATCAGATTTGCCTTGGGTTCCGCATAGAACCGGATACCGTCAATAGCGTTATTGCCAAAATACATCAACATTTCACTGCAAATGATTTTGTTTACACCAATGTAGCCACCTGACTCATCCTGCGCATAATATACCGATTCGGCATTGCCTTGCACATTCATTCGCCTCAATTCTCCTTCCTCGAAAATAGCCATAATATCGCGCCCTTTGATCTGATTAAAAAATATTTCATCGGTCGAATTGACAATAAAGGCGTTGCTCCGCAAAAAAATGCGATCTATTTGTTCATTTCGCAGCAAAATATCCACTGTATCTGCTACAAATTGCGAGGTATCTGACCAAATGATCGGATCTTCAAACAAATGAAAAATGGAATCGCTGGTGGCATAAGACAAAGAATCGCAAACCGCCTGCAGGTCGCTTTTGTAAATCCGCACCCGATGATAAGCGTAAAGCGTACGGACGGTATCGGTGCCCAGCGAATCCACTTTTTGCAGTGCCAGCAACGTATCTGAAGACAAAAACAGAGAATCGTTGTCAATTTCGGTAATGAGCAACGGGCGCCCCCTTTGCCCACCGATTGCTTTGAGATAATTCGTCCGGCGGTTGTAATCCGCCCGATCACACAAGACGGTCAGATTTGCCGAAGTATCCTGCCAAATGATGTTGCCGGAAGCCACCCCTGAGCCATTCGCTTCGGTATAAGCCACTGCATCGGCTTCCAGAATTTGGGGTGGATCCACGATCCGCGACCGTCCTTTGGTAGAATACAACTCATTTTTCCGATCGTACACGATTTCTTCCGCCACAATATTTCTGACAGAATCCCGGTAACTGGCATTGCCGGTGAGGTAATATTTATCTTTCAATTCTTCGTAGCGGATCGTGTTGGCAATTGCCTCCTGATTGACATCGGTAAAACGGGCATTCCCATCAAGGGTATATTCTTTGTTTTTGCCGTCATAGCGAATGACATCCGCAGTTGCCTGTTGCCGGGCGCCTCGCGCGTATTGAGCCTCCTGGCGAAATTCCGCCAGATTGTTTTGCGTATCGTAAAATCCATCTTCGCAGTAAACTTTACTGCTGTCGGTGGTGATCAGCGTTGGTCCCAGGAAAAAGACAGTTCTAGTGGTAGTATTGAATTTCAGCGTATCCGAGCGCAGCTTGAAGTCAGGATCAATTACGACCACGCTATCGCGAAAATAAATTTCTTCGTTGCGAACGTAATAATAGCCGCGTTTGCTGCTCAATTGCGTTTCGTTGTTGGTGAGCGTAGCTCCGGCGTAATAAGCGGCGATTTTTGTATTCAAATCATAATCGAGCCGATCCGTAAATAACTTTTGCGTATTATTAAGCAAAGCCACATTGCCAAACAAAGATGCCTGCTTCAGGTCAGCCCGATACACCAGGGAATCGGCAAAAACGCTGGTCGTGTCACCCTGCTGAATCAGCACATTGCCCTTTGCCACCACATAAGTATTGTTTTCAATGATTGCCGAATCACAATACATAAAAATGCTATCCTGCCGCAACTCTACGTTCCCTCGAAACTTTTGCAGCAGCTTCTCTCCTTGCTGAATATACTCCCAGTAGTCGGCATAATCTACTTTCACCTGATCTTTTTGCTTCTGAACAACCGGTCGCTGCGTCTGTGCCGCCGCCACAATTGCCAGGAACGAAAAAAAACAAACGCCGACCCAACGAGTCAATTTTTTATTCATTCCGCTTTTTTTTCTAAAACGATACAAGAAATAAAATGTTGATATCGAAACACTTACCTTAACGGAATATTAAGTTTAATTCTTGAATGAATCATGAATGTGACATACGAAGCGAACAACATTAAGCACGCCAGATCATTTCCGCCGCCTGCTCCCCTACGAGGCTGCCCAGCGCCACGCCCATGCCGCCCAATCGCACTGCCACCAATACATTGGGCGCCGCTTCCTGCACGATCGGCTTTTTCTGCTCGCCAATACCAAGAATGCCGCTCCACCAGGTGTCAACTTCAAAAGATTGTCCGGGAAGAATAACGTTTTCCAAAAGATCAGTTAAAGCATCCCGAATCAATTGGGTAGTGCCAAACGCATCGGTTTGCTCTGCCTCTACCGCCAGATTTCTGCCGCCGCCCAGCAAGACTCGCCCGTCCACATCCCGAAAGTAAAAATAGCCCCGGTCGTAGTGAAAAGCGCCTCTGACTCTCAAACTGGCGATTGGCTTTGTGATGAGTACCTGATTTCGAGCCGGTTGCACCATAAGGTCCGGAAAAAGTTGTCGCGCAAAACCATTGGTTGCCACTAAAACCCTGCTCGCCTTCAACTCCCAGCCCTGCGCTGTGGAAATACGCACCTGGTTTATATCTCGCTCGATGTGATTGATTTCCAAGCCATTTAATAATTTCACGCCCTTTTCCGATGCTATTTGCAGAAGCGCTGCCATCATCCCGCCCGTGTGTAATTGGCCTTCCAAGCGATTAAGGATTAAATGATTCACATGATTAAAACCAAAATTTGTAATAAACTCATCCTGAACACTATAAACATTCTTTTCTCCTGTAATTTTTTCAACAGCGTAATTAAACTCGGTCAAATACTCGGTGCAATGATCAAATACTGCCTCATCTTCCGGTCGGAACACTTCATAACCACCGAGCGCTTCGTACTGCAGCCGCTCGTCGCCTACGCGCGCCCGCAGGCGCTGCAAGCCTCGCCAGCGACGCTCAACCAATGCCCACACTTCATCCTCTGTGCTTTTTTGCAAATCATCAATCAGCTCGGTCATACTGCCAAAACAAGCAAAGCCGGCATTGCGGGTGCTCGCGCCAAAAGGTAGAACGCCTCGCTCCAACACGGCTACCCGAAGGTCCGGCTGCAGTTCTTTTAGGCGAATTGCAGCATTCAAGCCGACGATACCACTGCCAATGACAGCTACATCGAGATGGCGGAAAAAAGTTTCTCGCTCCCAATAACTTAGGTTGTCCGGAGGTATAAATTTTCCCAAGTGATTACATTTTTGGCACAGCAAATTTAGTCATTTTCGGCTAACTCCGGTGTGTCTTATGCGATGGGTGCTTATCTTTGTTGTTATCAGTAAAAACAATAGACATGATACAGCGAATACAAACTGTTTTTTTGTTTTTGGCGGGGGTCGCTTCGCTCGGCGTATTTGGGCTGCCCTTTGCATCAACGGATAATAGCGTTGCCAACAGCATTTTTGACGACAAGTTATTTAATGCCCAGGACCATATCAGCATGGTTGTGCTGTTTGCAGTGGCGGGCGCACTGGCGCTGGCAGGCATCTTTTTATTTAAAAATCGCCTTTTGCAGATGAGGATCACATTATTTGCCATCATTGCTACCGTTGGGGGTACCGTTCTGGCTTTGGTATTCTTTTCTCAGGCTGGCATACAAACCGCGGAGGCAGGCATTGGCTCATTTTTTCCGTTGTTGGCTTTGATTGCTGGATTGCTGGCGTATCGCTTTATCAAAAAAGATGAGAAGCTTGTAAAATCAATGGATCGGCTTCGATAAAGACAGGAGAGGTCTTCTGCTCTGGTGGAAGACCTCTCGTTTTTCAGCCAAAAGGGATTAGTCTTTATCCGAATCTGGTCTTTTTTTAGCAGAGTAGTTAATTTTCAGCTGCCCTGATTTTCTCAACTGCGTCTTTACATCTTGCACAATACCCATCGTTACACCGCCGTCAACACGGAGAGAAGTGGTAATAGAACCACGTCTGCTTTCAGGCACTTTTAACTTGAAAGATTCAAGAAAAAGTGGAATATCGGCAATGGTAGCGAATTTGTCGCCCAACTGAATACGTGGTTTTGTACCATAAACCGCCTGGTACTTTATGGTCGGACGACCAATGTAAATGGTATTTACCAGCGACTTCTCCTCCAGCTTGGTCAACTCAGTTGCAAATGGTGTGACCACTTGTACCCTGAGTTCGGCATCCCGCATTTTGGTGATCACCATGAAGAAGAAGAGCAAAATAAATATAATATCAGGCAGCGACGCAGTCGAAATGGCAGGCGTAGCCTTTCCTCTTTTTTTAGAAAACTTGGACATAGGTTTCTGTTTTAGCTTGCTCTACGGGAGCAAACGGTCAAAAGAAAATAGAACATTCAAGTAATTTTCGACAACGCCCTATCCTTACCTCGAAGTTATTTTTCTTCACCGAAGGCTGTAGGTTCTGCTTCTGACAATACCATCGGAATTTCTTCCTTAATCGCCTTCTGATAAGCGATTGGCATTTCGTCACTGTAAGGAATGCCATATTTGCGTCGGCTGAGTTCATCCCACAACTCATTATAAGCTGCCTTGAGTTCGTTGTACACCTCCAGGTAAGTCTTATAATTAGTACCCCGGTCGTTTTTCAAAGAAATGATGGCACGCGTTGGCTTTTCCGCCAAATCCTCACGTTGGTAAGGATTGGCAATAAACTCCTTGGCGCGATCTTTTAGTTCTTTGATATCAGCCGGCTCGCCTCTTACCAGCAATTGGTTCTGAGCATTCACCAGTACAGCGAATACGTTGCGGGACTTCAACTTCTGTGTCTCCGGATCTTCTTCCGACCAGGGTGGAAGCTTTACAGTAATACCTTTGTCTTCCACAATTGTAGTCGTAACGAGGAAGAAAATGAGCAACAGGAAGGCGATATCAGCCATTGAGCTGGCATTGATCTCGTTAACCATTCTATGCTTAGACTTCGCCATAATAGTTAGTTTATTTAAAGAAGTTACGAACTTCGGAACCAATCAAGGCGACAAGCGTAACCGCAAAGAGAATGATCATCGTTGTCAGGCCCGCTCCAATCATTTTAACCGTATTGGAAGACGTGCCCATTTTTTCGGCGGCTTCTGCTACGATTCCCGTTGTCTCTACACTGGAGGTTGCAAATGCTATCAGAAAAATAGCGACCAGAACAACTACCCCAATAATCCCTTTTAAAGAATTTTTGAAGTTATCAGCCGTCTGAATGATGCCGAATACAATGAGTGCAGCTGCTGCTGCAACAACTAGGAACGCTGCGCCAAGCAAACCGAAATCAAAAATCTTTGTAGTTGGTCTTTCTTCTTCTGCCATTGCCTGTAATGATTCCGCGCCTGTAAGCCAAGTAATTAAGAATAACGCAGACAGCAACGCGCCCAAGCCAAAAGCAACCGCTTGACCATTTTTAGACAAAAATTTATACATAGTGCGTTGATTTCTTATTTTTTGAAAATATTATTTGCTGCCAGGATGTCAATCACGGCAATAGAGGCATCTTCCATTTTGTTTACAATGCCGTCAATCTTGGAAACGATATAGTTGTAGAACAACTGGAGAATGATCGCAACGATCAGACCGAATACCGTTGTCAAGAGTGCCACCTTAATACCACCGGCAACGACCGTAGGAGAGATGTCACCCACTGCTTCGATCCGGTCGAAGGCCTGAATCATCCCGATAACCGTTCCCAAGAACCCGAGCATCGGCGCCAGGGCAATAAACAACGAGATCCAAACCAAGCCTCTTTCGAGCAAACCCATCTGAACGCTACCGTAAGAAACGATCGCTTTTTCAACCGCTTCCGGTCCTTCTTTTGCATTTTTCAAACCTTCGTACAGAATGCTGGCGGTAGGTCCCTGCGTAGATTTGCATACTTCCATAGCAGCATCCAGATCGCCTGTTTTCAGTTTTTCGTCAATACGAGCCAACAATTTTTCCGTGTTCGTTGTAGCAATATTCAAGGTAATAATACGCTCGATGCAGAATGCCAGACCGAGAATCAAACACAGCAATACCGGGCTCATCCAGATAGGATCTCCATCAATAAAGTACTTCTTGATCAACTGGTAGCCGGTAGGGCCTTGTGGTGTTTCGGCAGGCGATTCCGTAGAAGCAGCCGGAGCTTGTTCAACTTCCTCAGCAGGCGCTTGTTCTGCAGCAGCTTCGGTTGTGGTATCGGTGCTCTCTTGAGCATATGCTGCGAAATTGCTTGAGAATACAGTCAAACCCAATACAAGCAATAGAGTCAATAATTTTCGCATAGTCAATAAGGTTTTACGATTGTTTTTTGTGATAAAAATAAATTGATTTTCCGTCCTTCCAAAATCAATGGCGGAGAGAGCGGGATTCGAACCCGCGATACCCTTTTGGAGTATACACACTTTCCAGGCGTGCGCCTTAAACCACTCGGCCATCTCTCCTTTACTTCTTCTTTTTGTTCCTGATTGCTTGAGGAACAAAACATTTCCTGACCTTCAATCTTTTTTACTTCCTCCGGGCTTTTACGCCAGCTTATGATGCTGGCATTTTATTCTCCCTTGTCTTTTTCTCTATCCCCTACCAGTCGTTACCGGTTTGTTTTGCTTCTTGCTCAGCACAACAAAAATAAACATTCAATGCTTCTCTGCAATAGCAACGCCACAAAAATTGTAAAAAGATGCAACAATTCAAAATTTTTTAAGATTACAGCACAATTTACGCCATGTAAAAAACGGCTTTGGGCGTCATTACGCCTGCAAAATCCGGTTTGGCGAAGATATTGTTTTTTTTGCAAAAATTTGTTCTGCATTAGCAGTAGTTATTTTTGCCACTTCTTCCAGGCTAATGTTTTTTATCGCTGCCAACTTTTCAGCGATCAGCAGGATGTAGGCGCTCTCATTGCGCTTGCCCCGATGCGGCACCGGTGCCAGATAAGGCGAATCTGTCTCCAGTACAACATATTGTAAATCAACTGATTCTATCACTTTATCGAGTCCTGCCTTCTTAAAAGTCAGCACTCCGCCAATTCCCAGATAAAAACCAAGCTCGATGATGGCTTCTGCCTCTTCAATAGTACCGCCAAAACAATGAAAAATACCACCAAGTCTTTCATCTTTTGCTTCGCGCACCAGCTCGATCGCCAGTGTCGTCGCCTCGCGTGTATGTATGACAACCGGAATGCCTAATTTTTTCGCCCATTCGCATTGAATTAAAAAAGCTTCCTGTTGTTCTTTGACAAAAGTTTGATCCCAAAAGAGATCAATGCCGATTTCGCCAACTGCCGCAAACGGACGCTGCCAGAGCCATTTTTCCACAATAGCCAGTTCTTCGCGGTAATTTTCTTTCACCGAACAGGGGTGCAACCCCATCATAGCGATACAATGTGTCGGGTAAGCAGCTTCCAGTGCCAGCATTGGCTCAATCGTTCCGCTGTCCACATTCGGCAGATACATTTTCTCTACACCTGCATCCACGGCTCGTTGCATCATCTCATGGCGATCTTCGTCAAATTGTTCCAGGTACAAGTGTGTATGTGTGTCAATTAATTTCATGTTTTTAATTGCTGTAACAGTCAATAGTAAATGGCTGTATCAAAAAACTGCAGAAATGTAAAACCATAAGGTTTTAAAGAAATCGGCGCCTTTTAGCCCGATCCTCTACCATATTACCATTTATAATCAATTCCTTTTGTAAAGGTATAGATTAATTTGATAGGATTTTTGGCGGGCGAGAGTTCTTTTTTCTGTTCAGCGTTTTTTTAACAGGTCTATACCCAACGCTGCGGCAACTGGGCTCTGGACATTTGTCTCCTTGAGAATCGGTTCTCCGGTAAACGGATGGTAATAATCATAACAACCAAAAGATGTCATGGATTCCAGCAAAAAACGCCTCAGCCTCGCCGCCAAATCTACAAAATCGTAGCGCCTCAGCCCATAGTACAGCAGCCAACTTTCCAAAACGCCAAGCTGTGTTTTTTTCAAAACTCGCTCTAGCTTTAGCAGCATACATTCTGCCTGATCTTGGGTGGGGATTTCCCCAGCCATTGGCAAAAAACGCTTCAGCCCTTCTACCTGACGCAGAGTACCCGTGGTTACGTCGAATGCTTGATAACCGGTGCAGGTATCATTCCACAGTTTTTCGTTCATACTAAATATAGTGAGTTCGTGCCATTGAATGATTTCCAGTACGTCTTTGTCAAGAATGTGCCCCAGATGGATCAGGCTTTCGTTCGACCAGGTGAGCGCGGTCAGAAAAACGGGGTCTTGCACGCCTTTGTTTATCGGCAGCCCTTCTTCTTCAGGGTCACATTGGTCGTACCAATGGCGATGCAAGGTGAGGATCTCAGGATAATATTGCGCCACGTAGCTTTTGGCGAGGTGTTTGTTTCGGCTGTTCCGATACAAATGCCAAAGCATCATTCCTTCCAATGGCAGATGAACTTGCCCCAATCGTAGATGTTCTGACAAGAGGCTCCTGGCAAATTCTTCATCGAGATGCGCGTAGCCGAGACAACACCAGAGCCAATCTTCCTGATTTGGCAGATTTGCGCTGTTTTGCTCCAAAATAGCGCGCGCCGCCCTTAGTAGTTTTGTGTTCAAAGGTTTAGTTTTTCCAAAACTTAAATAAACAAATAACCAAGGGGGGCTCAAAAGAATGCAATAAAACAAAGATAATATAATATTTAACGCTCCTGAAAGCAGATATAAAAAAATTGGAGATAATTTTTTCAAACACTTTTAAGTAAGTAAGCAAATTTAAATATATTTTATATATTTGACCTATGGGTCGAA
>CAZQTF010000119.1:0-12076 GCA_964596135.1 uncultured Saprospiraceae bacterium
AAGCAAATTTTCATTTTATGCACAAAATCATTTCTCGATTCTGCCCCTTGTGCTTCTCCATAATTCAATGCTGGAGCTGTGCCCGAGCGAGTCAATTGACCTGCCAAATGCTTCCCTGCATAATTATTGGGCAGTTGTTCTGCTATATTTAGTATCATAACTGAAAAATTTATCAGCCGTTCTTCCAGATCAAAGGCTCGTTTTTCCATGTGTGTAAACTTATTTTATTAAACCGCAAAATGTAAAACACTAAATGTAGAATGTAAAAGTTTACGCGCTGCCCATTTTTGCGGTTTTATATTTTACATCTTGCGGTTTTGTGGTTTCTAAAGGTCTTGCGGTTTCAATCCTCCGAATCGCTTCTTCAAATATCGCGCCATCGCTGCATAATGAAATTCTTACAAATCCATCGCCCTGCGAGCCAAAAATGCCGCCCGGCGTAATAAAAACATTTACTTTATATAATATTTCATCCGATAATTCATAACCATTTTTATAATAATTGGGAATTTTCGCCCAAACGAACATGCCCACCTGCTCCGTCGAATACGTACATTCCAATAAATCCAGCAGTTCAAACACCTTTTCCCGGCGCTCGCGATACACAGCGTTCAAGGATTGATACCATTCCGGCGGATTTTGCAAAGCCCGCGCTGCCGCCATTTGCACCGGCTTGAACATGCCCGAATCCATATTACTCTTGAAGCGAATGACATCCTGAATAAATTCCTTGCGACCCGCGAGCATACCCACACGCCAGCCCGCCATATTATGCGATTTGCTCAAGGAATTCAGTTCCACCGCTACGTCTTTCGCGCCTTCCACCGCCAGCAAGCTCATCGGGTGCTCATTTAAAATAAATGCATACGGATTGTCATTGCAAATCAGGATATTATGCTGCTTGGCGAAAGCCACGAGTTCCGAGAAAAAGCTTTTCGGCGCTTGTGTTCCTGTTGGCATGTGCGGATAATTGACCCACATGATTTTCACCCGGCTCAAATCTTGTTGCGCCAAAGCGTCCAGATCCGGCAACCAGCCATTCGCTTCATTTAGCTCATATTCAAGCGGTTGCGCGCCTGCCAGCGTTACCGCCGCGCGGTAGGTGGGATAACCAGGATTCGGCACCAATGCAATATCTCCTTCATCCAGATAAGTCATGCAAATGTGTACGATGCCTTCCTTCGAGCCAATGAGTGGGAGAATTTCACTATTTGCATCCAGATTGACATGAAACCACGTTTTGTACCATTCGGCGAAAGCCTGGCGCAGTTCGGGCACGCCCTGGTAGCTTTGGTAGGCATGATTATTGCGGTGATTGCTGTACTTGGACAACTCGTCAATCGTTTCCTGCGAAGGCGGCAAATCGGGGCTGCCAATGCCAAGGTTGAGTACTTCCTTGCCTTCCGCGCGCATTTGTGCGATTTCACGCAGCTTTTGCGAGAAGTAGTATTCTTGGATGCCGTCGAGTCGTCTTGCCGTTTTAATATTTATCATGATCCTATAATTTGTCAGCTTTAACTTATGTCCGTAATTGAGGTAATTTTTTCATCCTGAAACCGAAAAATGGTCTTTCCTTGCAAATGAATCTGATCTCCTTTTTTCATGCCATTTGGCAAATCTATTGCCATAACCGCCTGATAATCAACTTCAACCGTCACAGCATCTCTATCGAACGTAAAATTGGTAATCCGCTGTTCCCGCATTTGAAAAAACTGCTGCGCCTGCTCTGCCTGCAGTCGAAAAGCTTCAATTCCATTGAGTTGAACATTTACTGCTCCATCAGAAATATTTTTGAATTCAATTCCATGATGTAAGTTTTTTAGCATAGCATCCACATTAAAAGCATTATACGCTTCAATATATTCCTGAATGTAACTTTTTTGTAAATGTTGATCCATTCTCAATCATAATTTTTACCTTGTTTGTAAATACCAAGCACCCGCAAATCATGTGTAATCGGTCGAATCGCTTCGATCGCCTGCTCGTAGGTCAGGTCTTCATCGTCCATCACAAAGTCCAGGAAAAAGCGGTATTCCCAGGGCTTACCGACAATCGGCGCCGACTGAATTTTAGTTAAATTGGCGTGGTATGCCGCCAACACCGCCAGTACCCGATGCAAGCTTCCCACGGTATGATCGGTGGCAAAACAAAGCGATACTTTGTTGGCGTCGCGTGGAATGCGCCCATAAGCCATCGTTTCCAGAATCAAAAAACGGGTGTAATTTTGCTTGTTGGTTTCAATGCTTTCACCCAGGATTTCCAAATCGTACATTTCTGCCGCCAGCGTACTGGCAATGGCACCCACATTCGATAAAAGCCGCTCGCGTACCAGCTTGGCACTCAGGGCTGTATCTTCAGTTTCTACCAACCGGATATGCGGATACCGGCGAAAGAATTCCCGGCATTGCTCAATGGCCATCGGGTGCGAGTGTACTTCGCGTAAGTCTTCTATACGTTGCCCCGGCAAGGCCATCAGGTTTTGTTTCACCCGAAGAAATACTTCGCCCACGATCTGGAGCTTTGAATTGTACAACAAAAGGTAGTTAAAAAGAATCGAGCCGGCGAGCGTGTTTTCGATTGCCATCACGGCCACATCAGTTTCCTGTTGATTTTCAACTTTGTCCACCATTTCGGGGAACGTCAACGCCGGCACAATTTGCACGGACTGCCCTTCGTACCAATACCGCGCCGCAATTTCGTGGAACGCGCCCGCACCGCCCTGAATGCACACGCGCAGCGGGGAGCGCAAGGCTAAGTGAATGTCTCGATCGGTGGTCGTCTCTGATTGTAACATGTCTTTGCGTTTAAATCTGGCAGGTTTTTGAAACCCGCCAGATTCTGAAATAAAAAAGTCCCGTCGGTGCGGGACTTTTTGTAGTCAGATTTTATAATAAAATCAACAACAAGAAGTCCCTTTATGCAGTGCATAAAAGTAATGCCAGTAATAAAAATAGTTGTACGATTGGTTGGGCTTCATCCAATTTGGTTTTTACAGGTAAAATAAAAAAGTCCCGTTTTGCGGGACTCCCTGATTTTATCTTTCAAATCGTTGAACAGCAAACCGGCAGTCCCTTTATGGCTGACCATAAAAGTAAAAACCGAAATAAAAATAGGATGCGTTCAAGCGAGAATTCATAATCGAGTATATTAATTAGTTGCAAATGTAACTATCTCTTTCATATGGCGCAAGAGCGAAGCTATACTTTTTTGTTAAAAAATAAAATTTTATACTTTTTTAGTTTGCTTAGCAAATATTTGCTACAACAAACATCGCATGATAATAACGCTGAAACACCCTATTTCCCATCACTTTTCACAATTTTTCGGGTCAGGATCTCCTTGCCGCGTTGCACCTGCAAAAAATAAACGCCTGCCGCCAATTCTTTGGTGTTGATTTCCTTAACAAAGCCCGTGCCGGCGATTTCCTGAAACTCAACGAATGTGCGCGCGGAGGCATCCATCAGCCGAAATTGAAAAGTGGAGGGACGAACCACGTCCATTTCAATGCGAAGCACATCGCGAACAGGATTAGGCGCTACCGTTAGGCGTTGGATCAGTTGAGTGGCGCCGGTGGAGGTGGCATTGGTATCGGTCAGTTGGTAAATTTTGCCAGAGTTAAGCCCGGCGAGGTATAATTCACCGGTTGCATCTTCGCCGAAAGTGGAAAATTCGTCGTTTGGGCCGTCCAGCCACTCCATGTTGAGCCAGCCGCCCTGCTCGTCGGGGCGGAGCGACCAGAGCCGACCAGAGCAGTAATCCGCATAAAAATACTGCCCCTGCAGGTTGGGATAAGCGCTACCGCGATAAACAAAGCCCCCGGTCACCGAGCAACCTGCGCCATTTCTGCCTTCGTTTGGATAAACATATTCGGGAAATTTGTATGCATTCACATCGCCGCAATTGCTTCGGTTGAAATTGGCATCCCCTTCGTAGCAGCGCCAGCCATAATTCTCGCCGCCTTTGCTACTGGCAGGTTGCATACTGATCTCCTCCCAGCCGTTTTGTCCTACATCTGCAATCCAGACATCGCCGGTCAGCCGGTCGAAGCTAAAACGCCAGGGATTGCGCAAGCCCAGTGCCCAGATTTCGGGGCGAATACCTTCGACATCGGCGAAAGGATTGTCGGGCGGAATACGATAAGGATTGCCATTGTCCACATCTATGCGCAGCATTTTACCCAGAAGCGATGTACGATTTTGCGAAAAATTCTGTGGATCGCCGCCGGAGCCACCGTCGCCCATCGGAATATAGAGATAGCCATCCGGACCAAATGCCAGATCGCCGGCGTTGTGATTGGAATAAGGCTGATTGATCTCCAATAAGATCAATTCACTATTGGGATCTGCTTCGTTTGGTTGATCCGGCTTGGCACGAAAACGCGAAATTTTGGTATTGCCGGAATTATCTGTATAGTTTACAAAAAAATAGCCATTTTCAGCGTATTTGGGATGGAAAGCCAAACCCAGCAAGCCTCGTTCGCTTTCGTTGGAGCGCACACGCGCGTCAATGTCAAGGAAAGGGGTGGGCAGCTTTTGCCCATTGCTGTTGATGATTTTAACAAATCCTCTTTTTTCCACAATAAACAAGCGGTCGTCGCCGGCATTGCTGATGTCCACCGGTTGGGTGAAACCGGTAGCTATTTCTATCAATTCGATTTGAGATTGGGCAGGCAGTATATGCCAAAACAACAGCCCGGCAATAAAAATCAGAAAACGCGACATAAAGCATTCAGTTTTGATTTCTAAGTTTTAAAAGTAGAAAAAGCGATTTTTGTTGTCTGCAAACAACTACAATTGTCAAAAAGGCGCTAAATCTTTAGAAGTTCGATTATTTTTGCAGGAAGCGTTCTACGTTAAAAAATTCAAAACCATGCAAAAAATAACGCTCTTTATCTTCCTGATCGTCGTTTGTTTTACTTCGCAGGCTCAGGTAATCCAAAAATCAAATGTGTATCTATTTGATTTGCAGCAAAAAAATGATACCATTTTTCAACTTTCCAAACCGCGCTACCTAACGGAATTTAATGCCAACGGCTACAACAATCACCCTGCCTTTTTCAGCAAAAACGAGCTGTGCCTTGCGGTGCAAACCCTGACGGACAAGCAGCCCGAATTGTATCTTTTTGATCTGGAAAAAAGAACCAAGACCCGCCTGACGCAGACCACAGAAGGCGAATACTCGCCGTTTCCGGCTGGCGACGGATTTCGCTTTTCGGCGGTGCGCCAAACGTACACCCAAGCTGATACGCTATTGCAATTGTGGGAATTTCCGCTCGATCGTCTCAGCGACGGCAAGCCGGTTTTCAAATATTTCAATAATATCGGTTATTACCAGTGGATCAATAGTGCACAGGTAGCAGTATTTCTGGTAGGCGTTCCCAATCAGCTCGCCATCGCCGACGTGCGCAATGACAAGCTTACGCCTATTGCTACCAACATCGGGCGCTGCTTCCGAAAAATGCCCAACGGCAATCTTGTTTTTGTGCAAAAAAGCAATTATGATGCCTGGAAGCTCAAGCAAAAAAAACTTTATGGTTCGGCAAATGAAGGGGCCGAAGACATTGCCGACACAGTGCCTGGCGCCGAGGATTTTGTCGTATTACCTGATGGTTCGTTTATCATGGGCAAGGGCAGCCGCCTTCATCATCTCAATCCAAAAGCCAAAAACCCGCGCTGGCAGGAGATTGCCGACCTTCGATTTTATGACATTAACAACATTACACGACTGGCGCTCAGTGAGGATATGAAACTGGCAATTGTAGCGGATTGAAATAATATCATGAATTCATGATGTTTTTTACTTCAGAAGGCACGCGTAAAAAATCCATTCCGCTACCTCGTCGCGTTTGCTGCGGCTGATGAAAATTTTATGTTTGCTGATTTCCAGCAGTTTGCCGTCCTGACTTGTCGGGATGGCGTTTTTGCTTTAAATTGTGGCAAAAAAAGTTGGCTTTCAGTTTTAAAATATCATAAATAGTAAATAATGAAAACCGAAATAACCCGTATTATTCATACGCTTCATCAAACATTTAACGGTACACCCTGGTACGGACCGGCGTTAATGGATATCCTCCCGACGCTCACGCCAAAACAAGCGCAACTGCGCCTTCCCAATAGCCATAATATCGCTGAACTGGTAGCGCACATGTGTACCTGGCGAGAATTTGTGATTCAAAAACTGCATGGCAACACCGAATTTGATGTTACACATGATATGAATTTTCCGGGGATTAACAGTATTACCGAAAAAGAATGGCAGGCATTACTGGATCGCTTACAAAAGAGTCAAACCGAGCTGTTACAGGTACTGGAACGATGTGCCGACGATAAATTGTCAGAAATGGTGAGCGGAAGATCGTATAATTTTGACATCATGTTGCATGGCATTATTCATCATGATCTGTATCACCTGGGGCAGATCGTGCTCCTGCGGAAGCTCTGACGACTACCCAATGCCCGATAGCTTGTCCAGATAATTTCGAGGTCTTTAGCTACCTGATAATCTTTGGCGTACAGCAAATTCAGGCGTTGTACGGTGGGTTCGTTCACATTGTCCACCGAAAGCGCGTTCAACGGAGAAAGCACGCCAGGCTTGATTTTGGGTAATGCTGATGATTCCTGCGTTTGGGCATACCCGACCCAACTTTTTTGAGAAAGAAGTACTGCCCACCAGTTGTGTAAAAAGCCCATTGTTTTTTTTATAATCAATATTTGAACAGGCAATGTTGTTATTATAAAAATACAAAACAACAAATCAAAGGTGCGCTTACTACGCCGAAAACGAGGATCGGCAATGTTGAAACGAATGTCAATTGTGTACAATTCTCCGGCGGTATTTTTCGAGCTGCTGCCGATGATACTCAGGCTTTCTTCCGGCAAAATTTTATAATCCACAGATGAACCGAGTTTCGACATCCACTGCATAATTTGCTGAGAAGCAACATCTTTTGAGCAAAATATAATTTCTTCGATTTTATAAATTTGCACCACTTCGCCCAATTGCGACAAGCTGCCCAGAAAAATTTTGTGATCCACCTCGTCCTCAGCAGCGACCACGCCGATCAGATTTTTCTGCACCTCCGCCTGCCGCAATAGCTTCTCTACGCGTTCACTTTCTGCTTTAGAACCCACAATGACTAAGTTTTTCGGGCGCTCTCGCCCTACGTTGAAATTCCGGTATTTCAAAAAATGTAATAACATCCGCAGTAAAACCGTCCCGGCAATTGCCCAAACTGCGCCCAACACAATGATCGCCCGCGACGACCGGTACTCCAAATCCAGAAAGCCATAAACCGCCGCGATGAGCACCGTGCCCACGAGCAGACCGCGCACGAGCCTCCGAAGATTTCCGACATCATCATAGCCGCCGCTAAAGTAAATGCTTACAGACCAAATAAATGTGTATAATGGAAAATTGAAATAAAGAATATCATTTTTAAAATAAGCAGGGTCCTTGTAATAATAATTCGCCCAAAATATTTTAAGTCCGAGCAACCCAATGTACATAGCCGCCGCATCAAACAACGGCAGGCGGATTTTTTGCAATAAGCTGGAAATCAGCGTTAAAAATGCACGAAAGTAGATGGCTATTTGCAACATCAGTACGAACAAGCTCGCCTGGCTGCCGGTAAAATGCTTTTTGGCAAAAATAATCATGGCTTGATAAAAAACACGCACATAGTTGAGGCTGCCTTTTTTGGTGCTTTCGCCTTTGTAGTGAATAATCGTCGTATCAGGAAAATAATAATTTTTAAATCCGCTTTTTACAATACGATATGAAAGATCAATATCCTCACCGTACATAAAAAATGCTTCATCAAGCAATCCGATTTGATGGAGCACGGAGCGTCGCAGCAGCATAAAAGCTCCGGCTAAAACATCTACTTCATGTACATCATGCTCTGATAAATAGCCTAAATGATAATGATTAAATAATTTCGATTTTGGGAAAAGGCTCGACAAACCAAAGGTTTTACAAAACGCCACCCAGGGCGTCGGGAAGCCACGCTTGCTTTCGGGCAAAAATTTCCCGGATCCGTCAATCATGCGCACGCCCAAGCCACCAGCCGCCGGGTGTTCGTCCATGAAAGCAATGCACTTGCTGAACGTATCTTCCTCGACCACGGTGTCGGGATTTAACAATAATACGTATTCGCCTGACGATAAACGAATTGCCTGGTTATTAGCTTTAGAAAAACCGACATTTTCTTTGTTGGCGATCAGCTTTACTTCGGGGAACTTCTCCCGCACCATCTCCACCGAATCGTCCACCGAATTGTTATCCACCACCCAGGTCTCTACCGCCAGCCCGCTCGACGCCCGCCGTACCGACAGCAGCACCTGCTCCAGGAAGTATTTGACGTTGTAATTGACGATAATGACGGAGAGTTTCATCGGGTAAATTTAACTCTCAGCGCCAATTTTTATACAAAAATCTCTGAAAAAGCGAGGTTATTCATTCGACAACTTCCGCTCCATCAAGCGTAGCAGCCCGTTGGTTTTGGGAGCAATAACGATCTCGATACGTCGGTTCTGCGCCTGTCCGCCGCTGGTGGCATTGGAGGCTCTGGGCAGGAATTCGCTGCGCCCATTGGCAGAAACCTGGTTGGAAGCAATGCTGAAATCTTTGGTCAGCACCCGCACAACGGACTGAGCCTGGCCGGAGCTAAGCGCCCAGTTGTCGCTGTGGCTGCGGCTCTTTGGCTTGCTGTTGTCGGTATGCCCTTCTACCAGCACGTCAATATTTGGATTGCCTTCGAGCAGCGGCCCTAAGCGGGCGAGGATATCCAGTCCCTTGCGCGTGAGGCGATCGCTGCCACTTGTGAAAAGTACATCCGCGGGCAACACAACAATCGCTTTACCTTCCAGGGACTCTGTTTTGACGCCATCCGGTTCATAGAACCGAAGCGTAGTGTCTAAGCGGGCATAGAGATTTTTCAGGATAGCGCTCCTTTCCTGTACGGCGATCTGCAATTCCTGAATTGCCTGCTCGCGCTTGGCTAAGGCATTGGTTTTTTCCTGTAAATTTCGATTAAGTTGCTCAATTTCAATAGAAGAAGTAGAAGATAAATTACTCATGCGTGCTTTTAAATCTTCATTCTCCATACGCAAATTGTTGTTGATATATTCAAGCGTACCATTGGTGCGACTCAGGTCGGCGACTTTACCAGTCAGATCAGCAACCTGATCTTTGGCGTAGGTGAGTTCGTCACGCAGGGTTGTTTCACGTTCTTCTGCCGCCCGGCGGGCGTCGAATTCAATCAGATATTTTTTTTTGGAAACGCAGGAATCAAGCAATATAAGTAAAAGGAACAGGAATAGGTATTTTCTCATTTTCAGATCAGGCTTTTGGGCAAAAATACAAAAATAAAAAATGGAGTACCGGATTAATAAAAAGACGAACCATCCTTCCATCTTTTCAGTACTCCATCCACGCAAGAATTATCTCAATCTGAAACTCGAAGAGCCCAGGATGCCAAAGTCGGCATAAACCGTTGCTACGTATGTGCCCGATTTGAGTTTTTCCGCCACTGGATAGTTGAATGATAAGCGCTGCGACCGGGCAAGGTTGACCTGTTTGGTTTGCTGTGCCTGAATTTGCAGCGCGCTGCCACTCGGTGTCGGGATATTAGCATTGACCAGCGTGCCGCTGGTAGGCAACATTGCGCCATTCACGTCCGTTAGCACCAAATACAAAGTATGCTCGCCCTGAAATTCCTCAGGCAAATCCACCAGATCAAAGGTAATGACAATCTCGCGGGTACGACGGGCTTTGGCAGTCAGTTTGTCGGAGCGGGTTTCTACATCTACCCGGAAAGCTTGTGCTTTGATGCCAGCGCGGGTAAGCTTCGCCACCTGGTCCTGTAGCGTTTGATTGAATTTGTTCAAATCCTCGACTTGGGAGGTCAACTGCCCTCGTTCAGTAGTAAGTTGTTCATTTTCAGTGGTTAATCGTTTGTTTTCGGAGCGAAGTTGTTCGTTTTCTGCTTGTAGTTGCCCGATGGCGCCTTCCAGCTCGCCCCGAATCTGGCGTAATTGATTGATTTCCTTGCGGAGCCCCTCTACCGTATTAGCCGACTGCGCCCGAATTTTGCGCACTTCGGCGGCTTTTTCTTCCATCATTTTTTGCAAATCAGACAGGGATCCTTGCAGGCTGTCGTTTTCTGCACTGGCTACTTGCAGTACATTTTGCAGGCTATCCAAGTCGCGTTCCAGATTGGTACGTTCGACCAGGAGTTCATCGCGTTCGGAAGTCCTTTCAGTAATGACTTTATTTTTGCTGAAATAAATGAATAACAACCCGGCTAAAGCCAGAATAAACAGTACAGTCATTACTGTTGCATACGTTCTCAATCCTTTTTCTGTGCTCATAGTTGGTTTTATTTTGTGGTTTTACGATTTTGCTTTTTTATTATTAAACAGTTGAATCCGGGAAATATTTTAATAAGAGGGATTCAATTTGTTGATGATAGTACTTTGACTAATTTTTTTACAAAATAAACCTGTTTAAAATTCTCATTATCAAATTTTTATCTTGCAAAAAGTGATGAGCAAGCAGCGAAAAGCGCTAAATTTAAACGCAGTTTTTTGAATATGTCACAATTTACATCATATAAAAATGGTTCCAAGTATTCAGCTTACAGAAAATGGTCCTTCCCTTTCTCGCATTGTCGCCGGCGTCATGAAATGGGGCGCATGGGGCAAACAACTGGACGCCCGGCAGATGTTACAACTTATAGAACAATGTATTGATTTGGGTATCAATACATTTGATCATGCTGATATTTATGGGCATTACACCACCGAGGAAGAATTTGGCGCTGCTTTAGCGATGAAGCCAGCTTTGCGGCAGCAAATGCAGCTCGTGACCAAGTGCGGCATCCGCATGATTACGCCCAATCGTCCGCACCACAAGATCAAATCTTACGATACCAGTATTGAGCATATTATCTGGTCGGTCGAGCAATCATTGAAAAACCTGCATACGGATTATATTGACTTGTTGCTCATTCACCGCCCGGATGCTTTGCTGAACCCCGATGATGTGGCATGGGCTTTCGCTAAATTGCAAGCGGAAGGCAAAGTATTGCATTTTGGGGCATCCAATTTTACGCCTTCGCAATTTGATTTGCTGAATTCGCGTTTTGCGCTGGTAACCAATCAGGTAGAAGCCAGCATCCTGCACATGGCGCCTTTCCACGATGGCACTTTCGATCAGTGTTTGCAATATTGCATGAAGCCGATGGTATGGTCGCCGCTGGGTGGTGGCGATATTTTTTCCAAAACGAATGACGAACGCATCCTGCGTATCCAAAAGACCGCCGGAGAACTTGCCGGCAAGCGCGCCAATGTCACGGTGGATCAAATATTAATCGCCTGGCTTTTGCTGCATCCTGCAAAGTTGTTGCCGGTGCTGGGCACCGCTAATGCCGACCGCATCAAGGCGGCGGCAGAATCCATCAATATTCAGCTTACCCGCGAAGAATGGTACGAATTGTGGCAGGCATCGGCAGGCAGAGAAGTGGATTGATTTCTTTTACATCACTCGTACACCGGTATTGCGGTAAGGTGACAGGGTTTCACTTTGGGGGTTGAGTTCGGTGATGAGCAAGTCAATTTGGTTCATGTCACAAACTTTAATTTTCTGGACGGAGTTGAGCTTTTCGGAAATCGCACAAAATACCACCTTGCTGGATGCCTGGATCATCGCTTTTTTGATAGTGACCACTTCCCAGTCGGTTTCTGTGATGCCGGCAGAAGCATCAATCCCATTGGTACCGAGGAAACAAATATCAGGACGCACTTCCAGCAGCTTGCCGATCACCTCGCCGCCAACACTAATCTTAGCACTTTTGGAAAGCTGTCCGCCCAGAAAAATAGTTTCGCTGACCGGGTGCTCCAGTAATTGCATGGCAGTGGAGAGGCTGACAGTCAGGAATGTAGCCTTGAGTTCGGGTGGTATGAGCCGTGCGATTTCCAGATTAGTTGAGCCGCCACTGATCAGCACTAGCATACCATCCTGTAGAAGACTGACGGCTTTTCGGGCAATAGCGATCTTTTCTTTGTAAGCGTAAATA
>CAZQTF010000120.1:0-11874 GCA_964596135.1 uncultured Saprospiraceae bacterium
CGCATTTCAAATTTGTTTACCGTGATAGATAAACAACCTTTAGAACTCAACGCCGACTTTCAGTACGCCCTCGATGCCATTGAAAAACAAGGCAAAAACCTCTTCATCACCGGACGCGCCGGCACCGGCAAATCTACGTTGCTGCAACTTTTCAGGAACACCACCCGCAAGAAAACCGTTGTGCTTGCGCCCACCGGCATCGCCGCGCTCAATGTAGGCGGGCAAACCATTCACTCATTTTTTGGCTTTCCGCCAAGGCTCATTCCCAAAAGTGAAATCAAGAAACGCCGTGACCGTCGGCTATATAAAAACCTGGAAGTGTTGATTGTTGATGAAATTTCGATGGTGCGCGCCGATTTGCTGGATAACATTGACTACTTTCTACGGCTCAACCGCGAGAATCCGGCGCCGTTTGGCGGGGTGCAGGTCGTGTTTTTCGGCGATCTGTTCCAATTGCCACCGGTAGTGGCTTCCGATGTTGAGCAAATGATGTTTCAATTGCAATATCAATCGCCGTACTTTTTTTCGGCGCAAGTGCTGGAGGATTTCCGTGTGGAAATGATCGAATTGCAAAAGGTGTATCGGCAGGAAAACCGGCATTTTCTAAAGCTGCTGGAAGCCGTCAGGCTTAATCGGATTGAGTATGACACCTTGCAGGAACTCAATAGCCGCCACCAGCCGGAATTTCAGACCAAGGATTTTTACATCACATTATGCGCCCGCAACAACCGCGCCGACGCTATCAACCAGCAGGAACTCGACCGCATTCCGCTGCCCGCGCAGAACTACGCCGCCACGATCACCGGCGATTTCAATCCAGCCCTCTACCCTACCGACCCTGCGCTGCGGCTCAAGCTCAATGCTCAGGTGATGTTTATCAAAAATGACCCCAAACGGCAGTTTGTAAACGGCACTATTGGCAAAGTGGTCAAGCTCGAAAACGACGCTGTGACTGTGATGATCGAAGAAAACGAACAACGCCGCTACGTAGAAGTAGAACCTCTGGACTGGGAAATCCTGCGCTACAAAACCACGCTGACCGATCCCAACAATATTGAAACGGAGGTCATTGGCACCTTCCGGCAATATCCGCTCAAGCTCGCCTGGGCGATCACCATTCACAAATCGCAGGGCAAAACTTTCGACAAAGTGATCATTGACCTCGGCACGGGCGCGTTCGAACACGGTCAAACCTACGTGGCACTCAGCCGCTGCCGAACATTAGAAGGAATTGTACTAAAACAACCGATTCACCCGAAGGATATTCTGACAGATGAACGGATCGTAGAATTTTATGAGCAAAATTTTTGAAAATTAAAACGGGAAATTACTACCTTAGTGCCGAAATCAACACCTAAAACCTATTTTTGTCACATGACAACCAGAAGAATCAAACGGCGCCAGAAATTAGCCGAAAAAAAAGAACAGCAGGAGTCCCGTAAATTTATGCTCATCGTCATCATGGCTACGGTCGTTCTGCTCATTTTGTTATATCTGATTTTCCAGAGGTCCTGATTATTTTTATTTTCTGGCTATCACTTTTTTGTCTTGATTATTATAAATCAGGATTTTTTCAAGAATTATTATGGCACCGTTCAAATACATCCACTTACTACTCTTACTTATTGAAAAAATCACCGCGATAAGTAAATGATCTTCATGGATTGACTCAAAAAAAAATACCTTAATACAAAACAGGCTGAAGCTAATGCCGCAGCCTGTTGCTTAGAATTCGCAAATCTCCAAAATTTACGAATTCTTATTTACCGATTTGCTCCGGCACCTTATTATCGTTCCAGCATTTCGACCACTTGTCGGAATACATTTTCTGCGGTAAAGCCAAACTTTTCATCCAGCACTTGAAAGGGCGCCGAGTAGCCAAAGTGAGTCAAGCCCCAAACTTTGCCGTGATGCCCGACCAAGCCGCGCAAGTTGACCGGCAGTCCGGCAGTTAAGCCAAACGTGGGCACGCCTGCCGGCAGCACTTCATTTTGATAGGCAAGCGGCTGATTTCTAAACAACCCCTCGCTAGGTGCGGACACAATGCGGATGCGGAGCCCTTTTTCAGCTTTTAATTTCGCAGCACCGGCAACCAGCGTGGAAACCTCTGAGCCATTGGCAACCAACACTACATCGGGCGTTCCTTCACAGTTTTGTACAATATAAGCGCCTTTTGCGGCTGCTTGTGCCGCTTCAAAACGCGTGTTTCCCGGCTCTGCCGGAATATCCGCAATATTTTGGCGAGAAAGAATCAAGCCGCTGGGCGAGTGTCGGTTTTCGAGTGCCAATTTCCAGCAAACCGTTGTTTCGTGTCCATCTGCCGGGCGCAGCGCGAGGAAGCTATTGCGACCAGAATGGTTTTTTAATTGTTCGAGCAAGCGAATCTGTGCCTCCTGTTCCACCGGCTGGTGGGTTGGTCCATCTTCTCCCACCCGGAACGCATCGTGCGTCCAGATGAAAATCACCTGCTGCTCCATCAGCGCGCAGACGCGTATCGCTGGTTTCATATAATCGGAAAAAGCGAAGAATGTAGCACACACCGGAATCACGCCGCCGTGCAAAGCCATACCCGTTGCCAATGCGGACATCGTGAGCTCAGCAACACCCGCCTGCAAGAATGCGCCACTGAAATCGCCGTGTTTGAACGCTGGTTTCTTTTTCAGGAAAGCGTCGGTTTTATCACTATTCGACAAATCGGCAGATGCGACAATCATGTTGTCAACATGATCTGCCAGATAAGACAACACTTGCGCCGAAGCATTCCGGGTGGGTCCGTTCGGTTTTTGTTCGATGTTGCTCCAATCGAGTGGCGGTAATTCGCCAGAGAGAAATTGCTGCCACTTTTTAGCCAGCGCCGGATTTTGCGTTGCCCATTCGCGGAAAGCGGCTTTTCGGGCATCCGCTGCGCGTTGCTTTTCCTGTTTTACTTGTTCATAATACGCCGACACTTCCGGGAAAACGCAGAACGGATCAGCAGGATCGCCATTTAGTCCTTCGATTGTTTTTGCAAAAGAAGCTTTCGATTCGCCCAGTGGTTTGCCGTGCAACTCGACCTCGCCTTCATAAGCAGAACCGTCTTCCAGCAACACGCCTTTGCCCATCGTGGTTTTGCCGATGATCAGCGTAGGGCGCTGGATTTCATTGATGCCCGCGCTGAGTGCGTTGCGAATAGCATGGTGATCGTTGCCATCAATCGTCAGTACGTGCCATCCCCAGGCTTCATATTTTTTAGCAGTATCTTCGCTTGTTACCTCATTTACTTTAGTAGAAAGCTGAATATCATTCGCATCATAAAACATGATGATATTGCCCAAGCCAAGCGTACCGGCAATTCGACCAGCGCCCTGCGAAATCTCTTCCTGGATACCGCCATCCGAAATATAGATGTACGTTTTATGCGCAACCGACTCGCCGAAGCGCGCCGCAAGAAAACGCTCGGCAATAGCCGACCCGATACCAAAAGCGTGCCCCAAACCAAGCGGACCAGAGGTGTTTTCGATGCCCCGCGCTACATCCAATTCGGGGTGACCAGGCGTCGGGCTATCCCATTGTCGAAAGTTTTTGATGTCGTCCATCGAATAATTGCCCAACAAGTGCTGCACTGCGTACAACATTGCCGACATATGCCCCGCATCGAGGAAAAAACGGTCGCGCAGCGCCCAGTGCATATTGCTGGGATCATATTGCAAAAATTCCGTGTAGAGGATATGAATAAAATCTGCGCCGCCCATCGGACCACCGGGATGCCCGGATTTAGCTTTTTCTACCATTGCTGCCGAGAGAATTCGGATATTGTCAGCGGCGCGCAACGATTGTTCCGCAGTAGCGATTTTTGTTTCCAAAGTACTCATTATTAAACGTTTAAATCAATTTTTATAGATAAAAACCGGCTTTTTGATCAGCAATTATAAGGGACAAAGATAGGAATATCAAACAGGAACATTAGGATTGAGAGGGAATTATTCCCTTTGCATTAAGGTCTATATGAAGAGCGCGTCTGAAATTCCGATATCCTTTAGATAGCATATGCTTGTCATTAGAGCATTTTTCTCAAGAACAAGAATATTGGAATGTTAGATGATTGGAAAATGCTCCGATTGTCAATGGCTCTTTCCCCGCTTTCCATCGCTCCATGTTTCCAATGATAAACGTTTCAAAAGACAAAAGCTTATCGTTCAATACTTTGAGAAAAATTCTAAACATTGAAACAGGATTTAAAATGGAAAACCCAAACCCAGATTAAAATTGACAATATCTCTGAAACTATAATCCTCCGATTGCCAGCGGTACCAATAATCGGCTTCCCGGACGCTTTTATCGCCCGAAATTTGCAGCGGATAAGGGCTGCGCAATCGAACGCCCATGTCCAGCCGAAAAATAAAATAAGTCAGATCAAATCGAAAACCAAAGCCGGTTCCCAATGCAATTTGTTTGTAAAACGCATCATTAATTTTGTACGCTGCATTGGTATTTTCAATCGCTTTGGATCGAAAGAGAAATTGCGAACCAGGGCGGGAAGGGTCATGCCGGATCGTCCAGATGTTGCCACCATCAAGAAAGAATGCACCGTTGAGTCGCCAAAAGATATTAAAACGGTATTCGGCACTGAATTCCAGCTTGAGGTCGCCTGTTTGATAAAACAGGAGGCGATTTTGGGCACTGCGGGTAAGCGTATCCACGTGCCCACCAGGACCAAGTCCGCGTACTGCCCAGGCGCGAATACTGTTGGGACCACCAACATAGAACTGCTTCACATAAGGCACATCGGTGGTAAAACCAAACGGGCGGGCAATGCCAAAACTGACGCGCGAAGCAAAACTCGTTTTGGGATTAAATTGTTTATAATATCGGTAATCTGCTTCAGCTTTGGCGTATTGCGAAAAATCAATATCCCCCAGGCGCAGGGTATCAGAACTCAGTGCAAATGCGTTGTAAATGGCGTTTCCTGCCCAGATTTCAGTGCCGGCGAGTTCCACATTGAAACCCAGATAATGGGAATTTCCCAGGCGATCGGTGCGGCTATTGTGCACATAACTGAAATCCCGGAACAAAAGACTCACAAACAACTGCTTGCCAAAACTTTGCTCCAGAAAGGGATTCGCGTCGAGAATATCTTTAAATTTTTCTTCTGTGACGGGTCGCAAATAATCCAGCCCAATGTGGTTCACGATATAACGGTGCGAGCCTTTGCTGTCAAAATATTGCAAATCATAGCCATAAAAAGCATTCAGCAAATTATATCTGTAAAAATCAAGCAACAGCAGGTAATTGTAGCTCGCCGTCAGGCGAGTTTGTGCATTTTCATGCAACAACTGATAGTACGTATCGCTGATCAAACCGCCGCCTTTTCGAATGCGCGCACTGTATAACCCGCGCCAAACCCCAAGATAATCATGAAACTTTGGAAAATAAAGATCGGCTTGCGCTCTCAGATCAATGGTATTCCAAAGGCGGGCAAGCGTATCGCCAAAGTTGGGATTGATTTCCACTCCAGCAGAAAGATTGGTGACTAACAACTCAGCGCCACGAAACAGGTTGCGATTGCGCAAACCAGGACTGACAAAGACCCCAATCAGGTTGCCGGCGCCGGAGGTCGCGCTGCGATTGGTGTAATTCAATTCAAAATCAATTCCCATCTCCATACGGAGGTTGCGCGTTAATTCGATGCGGAAATTCAGGATTTCCGGATTTTCACTGTCGGGTTCTTCTTTGATCCGCACAAATTTATAAACGCCCAGCGCCGATAAGCGACGGACAGTCAGATCATAATTCGCCTGGCTATATACATCGCCCGGGCGCAGATAGATGGATTCTACAATCACCTGCGGGCGTACTTTGAAACCACTGTTGGGGGGTATTCTGAAGCGATAACCCTTCACAATCGTATCCCGAAGATTGGCTTCCTCGGTAAGCGGGTCGTACTGAGAATAAATGATCACCTCACCAATCCGAAATACCTGATGCAGACTGTCGCGAGCCGGCGGCAATACCTCTACATACACATTGGCTCTGCCTTTGCGCAAGGTAGTATCGGCATCAATGGGCGCGATGTAATTGGCATAAAGAGTGGCATAACCATTATTGCGCAGATGCGTCGTAATGCGATCCTTCTCTTGCTCATATACCGTACGCGTGAGCGGAACTCCGGCTTTCATGAGCGTCCGGTCACTGATATTTTGTAAAATTCGGTGTATATTGCTGTCGGGACTTGAGAAGAATACCGTATCAATGACAAACTGTTGTCCCGTATTGACATAATAGGTGATCTGTATTTTTTTCTTGTCCTTACCAGAAAGAACATCATCATAAAATACACTGGCATTATAATAGCCATTGTATTGCAAATAATACTCCATCGAACGGGCGGTGCTGTCGGCAAGATAACTTTGGAAAATGGCCGGCGTTTCGGCAATTACCCGGCGTTGCCAGCGATCAATTTTAGTAGTATCTTCAGGGGCTAAGGTAGAAAAATAAAACCATTCGCGCGGAAAAAACAGCAAAAAATTGGTGTTCGGCTTTTGCTTATAAAGCGTCGCCAATTCATATTTTAGCGAAGTTTTATTTTTAACGTTTTTGGCATTGACCAGCTTAATGCCATTTTTGATCAGCAATTGTTCATCACCGGCGAGGTATTTGGTGGTATTGCAAGCAGACAAGCTTAACAACAACACTAATCCTTGAAAAACATATTGTAAAAACCGAAACTGCTGCATTTTAATTTTTAGAAAAATCAACAATGGCGCTCTCGAAAAACAGCATCAAATATATTAGATCGCTTCAACTCAAGAAGTTTAGGCAAAAATATAACAATTTCGTGTTAGAAGGTGATAAAATTGCCCGCGAAATCCTGCATCAGTCTTATTTGCAAATCGAAAACATTTATGCACTTCCTCACTGGATTGAAGCGAATCAACATATGTTACAACGTTTTTCTGATCGGATTCATGCAATCGAAGTAACCGATTTATCCAAAATTTCCAGCCTCGCCACGCCCAATCAGGTGCTCATCATTGCTCAGCAACCCAAGCCTGCCCTCGGCAAAAACGATCTTATGGGCAAGCTCTCGCTCTTCCTCGATGGCATTCAGGACCCCGGCAACATGGGCACCATTCTACGTATTGCCGATTGGTTTGGCATACCATACGTATTTTGTTCTCATGACTGTGTAGATGTTTTTAGCCCGAAAGTAGTACAAGCCAGCATGGGTGCATTGCTGCGGGTAAAAGTGATCGAAATAAAACTGGAACAATTGCGGTCTTTATTTCCCGATTTGCCCATTCTCGGCGCGGTTCTCCATGGCGATAATATTTTCAAAACGTCATTGCCCGAGGCAGGAATTCTCGTCATTGGCAACGAAAGCAAAGGTATTTCTACCAGCGTTCAGTCGCTGCTTACCCATCGTATCGCTATTCCGCCGGCACCGGGCAGCGGCGCCGAATCTTTGAACGCAGCCGTTGCGACGGGCATTATCGTGGCGATTTTGCAAAACCAATAGACCATCTATCAAAAAGAAACATATTTTCAGGATGGCGGGCAATATGATTCATGTTCTCATTCATTCGTCTATTGCTTTCGTTTCATCCGATATAAAGATTTTGTTTTGCCTTCACCGTGTATCACAAAGCCAGATATGCCTTTTCCTTCAAACCGGGTAATAGTAAAAACCCGATATATTTCAATAAGTTGCGAGATATTATTTCCTTCGATGTTGCTACGTCTTATACACCGGCACTTCGTTAAATTCTTCCGCCTGCTTTTCATCCAATAAAAAGTCTTTTACCGCCATCAGCATGGCCTTATTGGAAGTAAATAATTCCCGATTAAAATTTAGTGCAGTTGTAATATCCATATCCTCTAGTCGAATTTCGGAGGCTTTCCTGTAAAAATCGTGAAGAGCTGTACTGTAATTGTTTTGAATAACATTAAAAATATCCTGAAGCTTTTCAAAACTTACCGGCTCAGCTTGAATAAAAAGTGCATTTAATCGTCGGTACAAATCTTCGGTTTCCTCTTTATGATGCATAAAAAAATGAAATTTGATATCTTTGGAAGAGCGCTTTAAATTAGTAATATTTCTTTCAATATCTTTCATGCTTTTTACCGAATGCATGGCGCTTCGCACTGCAGAAATTAACTGATTGAGCGGAGCACGCTGCTCCTCTTTTACATTGGATCTCAATGCTAAATAAAATGCCTGCAATTCACCTTGCAGTTCTTTCAACAACTCATATTTTTCTGCAGTGGTCATGGAAAAGAATTTTCTTTTCTCATTCAGGTGTTTAAAATTCTGACATTCTTTTAATGATTTTATATCAATTTCAAAAAGTTCCAGATTAAAAATTAGTGAGTTGTGAATAAAATAAGCGGTTTCCATGCGAAATAAATCCAACGCGGTTTCGGGTTCTCTGATATTGGCATGACTAATAAACGCGGCCGTGGAAGCATCTGCTTTTTTAAATGTTTTTTCAAGCATTTCAGCAAAAAAATCCAGAAAAGGAAGCATCACAACGATGCTCAGTAAATTCACTAAAGTGGAAAAAATAACCAGCCCAATAAGAGGATCGCGAATGTCGAAAATTTCAGTTATTAAATATAGAATAGCGCGCAGCGATACAAAAGCAGCGACGGTGAGAAAAACGTTGAACAGAAAATTGCCCAGTGCTACCCGCTTTTTGGAAGCACTACCGCCAACGGCGCCTACCAATATTTTAATTGTCGTCCCCGTCTCGGAGCCAAGTATCAGCGCAGCCGCAGGAGCAAAACCGATCGCGCCGGCATGCATCGCGCTGAGTGTAAGCGCCATTGTTACCGAACTGGATTGTACCAGCAGCGTGATGATAAATCCAAGTAATAAAAAGATAATCAATGGCAAATCCGCATATTGCGAAAAATCGAATGTTTTTGCCTGCCCTTCCATCGCTGATTTCATAAAGGAAAGCCCGATAAATAACAAGCCAAATCCCAGCAGAAAATAGGAAATATACAGTATGGATTTGCGGTTTCCCAGCAGAATGAGCAGCAAACCGCCCATAAAAACAGCCGGATATGCCACCACTTCTATATTCATTTTAAAACCAAGTGTCGCCACCAGCCAACTGTCCAGCGTCGTACCCAGATTGGCGCCCAAAATAATGGCCAGGGCATTTTTCATAGTAAACACCCCTGCTCCTACAAACGCCAATACCATCAAAGAAACCATCGAACTACTTTGCAATACTCCAGTAACAATGGCGCCGCCTGCCACTGCTCCGACTCGGTTTTTGGTAATACGTTGCAAAAAAAGCTTAAAATTTCTACTGGAAAAGTTTTTTAAGGATTCTTCCAATAAATACATGGCGAATAAAAACAATCCAATGCCGGCAAATAACTTAATGATGTAAAGCAAAATGTTCATAGCACGTTATATGATCCCTCATGGTTACAATGCATACGAGGCTTTTCAGTACCTGTACTGATACTGCCGCTGATACCATAAAATATAATATTGCCAATATAAAAATAGTACCAGCAATCAACGCAATGCCTGTCCAATATATTTCTCCCCACGCGGAAGCCAGGTAATAAATGCCTAATATCAAATAACCGATTGCGCGGGTCCAGTCTCTGTGCCAGGCGAATATTAGCATCAAAAAAATTAAAAAGATAGGAATAAAATACATGAATAAGGTGATAACAATATCTTTGAAATGATAGCCTTCGGAAAGAACATCGAGAGCAAAAATACTTATAAAAGCGGCAAACACGATCCTCAATATTCCGGCTACCCAACGAATGATGCCAACTTTTTGCTGCTGATTTTTCATATCGAAATAGCTTGAATCAGCCTCAAAGTCAGTGCATTTCACCAATTAAAAAATGATTTTTGTCAATTGCGCTCCAAATTTGCGTTGCTTAAAGCATTCCCTTGATCCAGCCACCATCTACCGCTAACGAAACGCCTGTAATGAAACTCGCCCGTTCGCTTGCCAGAAATACTACTGCTGCAGCAAATTCTTCCGGTTGCCCAATGCGCCCCAAAGGAATTTCTTTTGTAATGGCAGTAAACGCTGTTTCATCTTTTAGTAAATGATTCAAACGCGCCGTTGCGGTATAACCAGGCATTACATTATTCACCGTGATATTATACGCGCCCAGTTCATTGGATAATGTTTTCATCAAACCCACCACAGACGAGCGCACCGCGTTCGACAAAATCAAATTATTCACTGGTTGCTTAACGGCTTGTGATGTAATGGTAATAATGCGCCCCCAGCGTCGCTCTTTCATGCCCGGCAAAAAGCCATTAATGAGTCCTACTGCGCTCAACAGTAATTGCTGAAATGCGCTTTCCCAGTCTTTCTCCCGAAAGGATTCAAATGCGCCGGCTGGTGGTCCGCCGGTGTTGGTCACTAAAATATCTACATTGCCAAATTTTTGCAATGTCGCTTTGATCATTGCTTCCCGATCCTCCGCAACGGAAAGGTTGCCTGCAAGCGCCAGCACCCGTCCGCCTAAGGCTTTAATTTCTGCTTCAGCGCTGCTCAGCGCAACTTCGTTTCTGCCACAGATGGCGATCTGTGCGCCTTCTTTAGCCAGTTCGAGCGCCACGCTTTTGCCCAACCCCTGACTGGAAGCCGCTACGAAGGCTACTTTATCCTTTAATCCCAAATCCATATTTTACACTTCAAATCTCCTGTTTCACATTGATATTACTTTCTCAAATAGTGATCCGAGCCATCCAGCCAATCCTGTCGCGGCGGCGCCCAGGTATCAATTTCTTCTACATCACCGATCATCAGCGCTTCGTGCGGTAAATTCGACGGAATCACCACCACATCGCCTGGAAACAAGTCGAGCACTTGCTCTTTGTTTTCCCCAAACCAAAAACGCATCTGTCCGGAGACCACCTGCGTCACTTGCTCGTGCACATGATGATGCAAAGGCACCACAAATCCATCTTTGAAATGCATACGGGCAACCATTAATTTTTCACCCGTGATGATTTGCCGTTTCATAGAAACATTTACTTCCTCCATCGGCACCACCTCCCAGTTTATTTTTGTAACCATAACCGTTGTTTTTTTAATTTTTATTTATTTTGACAATTAAGCAAAGTAAATGATTTGCAATTTATCAATTATCAGTAGCCACTCACGCCCTCGTTTATTTATTCTTCTAAAAACGGGCGCATTTCTTCATCTATATCTCTTCGCAAATCCATTAATTTTTTAGCATACGCTTCAAAACGTTGTTCTTGTTCATTTTGTGGTATCCATTTAGGCACGGCACGCGGATTGCCCTCTTCGTCCACTGCAACAAAAACAATAATGCAATGTGTATTCTTGCGCAAATTACTTTCCGTAGTCGGACGGGAATATACATCTACTGCCACATGCATACTGGTGTTGCCGGTGTAAATAATGCGACATTGTATTTCTACCAGATCGCCGATGTGAATCGGCTGAAAAAAGCGAATGCCGCCCACATATACCGTTACGCAATAACTACTGCACCAGTTGGATGCACAAGCAAAACCCGCCTGATCAATCCATTTCATGACCATCCCCCCATGTACCTTTCCACCAAAATTTACATCGGTAGGCTCCGTCAGAAAACGTAAAGTTAAAGTTGAATCCAAACGCTTGATAATTATATATAAATAATAGTAAAAAATTAAACAAACACGACATGATCCAAAATACCTTTATTTAACAAAGCAACTTTACTTGAATAAAAGGTATGCCGCCATTTTATTATTTCGCTTTCATATCTATTCGTTTCGCGCGTTGATTTCTTTGCGAAGATTTTTGATATTTATAATATTCATAGGTAGTATCCCCAATAATGCAATAGCAACGATGATTGTTATGTCAAATTCATTGTTTTTAACAGATA
>CAZQTF010000121.1:0-11858 GCA_964596135.1 uncultured Saprospiraceae bacterium
TATAAACTGATTCTCACTCTTTTATTCCTGTAACTGAAATTTAAACATACTCTTAAACTCGTAATTGTATTTTTTATTACATCATTTTGTTGATATTGGATAGACTGCGACAAAAAGAGAAGGTTTAGTCCAGTTTAAAAAAAATTTCAGATAAATTTTCGGAGGGAAGCAAGTCACCTGATGAGTTGCTATATTTGCCCTTGATGAGCAATGGACGGATCATATTGACCCAGGAGCGGTTTGCCCTCACCATCGAGCGGCTTTGCCAGCAATTGATCGAGGAGTACGACGATTTCCACGATACCTGCTTTGTAGGCATACAAACGGGTGGCGCCGTGCTTTCCGAGCGCTTATGTCATCGAATTAAAGCTATTCTGAATATTCCCAAAATTGAATGCGGCAAACTCGATATTACATTCTACCGCGATGATTTCCGCCGCCGCGATAAGCCCCTGACGCCCAGTGCCACCAAAATGGATTTCCTGGTAGAAAATAAAAATGTGATTCTGGTGGACGATGTGTTGTACACCGGACGCACTACACAGGCCGCGCTCACGGCGCTCAATCATTTCGGGCGCCCGCGCTCAGTGGAACTCTTGGTAATGGTAGACCGGCGTTTTAATCGGCACATCCCTGTACAGCCGGATTTTGTAGGATTGACGGTGGATGCCTTAGACGAAGCCTACGTGCGGGTGGAGTGGAAAGAAGAAAATGGGGAAGACCGAATTTTACTTTTTGCTGATAAATAATCGTTTGGCTTCTATTATTTGAAGTCTCGTATCTATTAAAATGAGCGTAACACAACAACTGAGTACGAAACACTTGCTGGGAATCAAGTACCTCACCCCGGAGGATATCCATCTTATTTTTGAAACCGCGGATAGCTTTAAAGAAGTGATCAATCGCCCGATCAAAAAGGTACCTTCGCTGCGGGATATTACCATTGTCAATCTGTTTTTTGAAGATTCTACCCGAACGCGCATTTCGTTTGAATTAGCTGAGAAGCGCCTCTCAGCCGATGTACTGAATTTTTCTGCTTCTTCCTCTTCCGTAAAAAAAGGGGAAACGCTGCTCGATACCGTCAACAACATCCTCTCGATGAAAGTGGATATGGTGGTGATGCGTCATCCTGCGCCGGGAGCGCCGCATTTTCTCGCTCGCCACATAGATGCCAATATTATCAACGCCGGCGACGGCACCCACGAACACCCCACGCAAGCTCTGCTCGATGCTTACTCCATTCGCGAAAAACTGGGCGATTTGCAAGGCAAGAAAGTTGCCATTTTTGGAGATATTTTGCACTCGCGGGTAGCACTGAGCAACATTTTCTGCCTGAAGAAACTTGGCGCAGAAGTCACAGTTTGCGGACCGCCCACGCTCATTCCCAAGCACATCCACGAATTGGGTGTGAGTGTATCGCACAATGTACGCCAAACGCTGCAATGGTGCGATGTGGCAAACATTCTCCGCATTCAACTCGAACGCCAGGATATCAAGTATTTCCCTTCGCTCCGCGAATATGCGCAATACTTCGGCATCAACAAAGCCTTGCTCGACAGTTTGAAAAAACCCATCGTTATCATGCACCCGGGTCCTATCAACCGCGGCGTGGAAATCACCAGCGATGTTGCCGATTCTGAACATTCCATTATTTTACAACAAGTAGAAAACGGCGTAGCCGTGCGTATGGCGGTGCTGTATTTGCTGGCAGCGCAGGGGTAGTATTTAGTTGAGTTATTCAAACAAGGAAATCAAGAGGCTTTTGAAGAGTTGTATCAACAGCATTATCAAAAAGTATATCTATTTGCCTTAAAACATACGGCTAATAAGCCCCAGGCAGAGGATATCCTACATGATGTTTTTTACACCTTTGGGAAAAACGCTACTCCAGTGCCGATCCATTTAAGAATGACCAACCTTACGCTTGGCGAAATGGCATCATTACTGTCAAAGAACTTTTTTCCTGATTTTTTGACTGCGTAAACTCAGTTTACAGGTCATTTTGTCCCGCTTTCCGGGCAATTTGTCTATGAATTTGTAACTTCGACCAAAAGTTTGTGCGTCAAAGCAGAAAGTGCATTAACTTTCAGCTTTTTTAAAGCAGCAACCGATGAAAAATAAATACACGGCAGCCGCATTGGCATTTTTTCTGGGTATTTTTGGCACGCATCGCTTTTACCTGGGGCAGCGCTTCCTGGGGGTTGTTTATTTTTTGATGTTTTTCGCCGGCTTGACGGTTACGATCGCTTCTGACGGCGATGTACCTTTAATTATGGCGCCGGCAATCCTGGCTTTTATTGACAGTGTGTTGCTGGCGGTGATGCCCCACGATGAATTTGATGAGCGTTACAATCGAAAAAAACTTCGCCGCCAGACACGAGAAGAGCGCTACTATGAGGAGCGTTTACCTTTGCCTCAGGCACAAACCAACCGTCCGCACCAGGCAACGCTGAGTGAGCTGAAAAGAAGTGGCATCGAAAAATTCCGCAATTATGACTACGAGGGGGCTGTCGAAGATTTCCTGCAAGTAATTAAAATACAGCCCAGCGACGCTGCTACGCATTTCAACTTAGCTTGCTGCAATTCTATTCTCGAACAAAAAAAAGAAGCTTTCCAACACCTTCAGGCAGCAGTGGATTATGGCTTCAAGCAATTTGAAAAAATTGACAATCACGATGCGTTGGCATTCGTGCGCGCCCAGCCCGAATTTGATACTTTTGTCAAAAATGGTTATCGTATAACCTCGGAAGCTCAAGGAACAGCGCAACCAGCCGCCACCCAGACAGACCAGCCTGCACCGGAAATACCCAAAACGGAACCCCTCGTATTGCAGGATGATTTGTTGGATCAGATCATTAAACTCGGAGAACTGCGCGACAAGGGCATCCTCACCGAAGAGGAATTTGCCGCCCAAAAGCAGAAAATTCTCGCGCAAAGGTAAACGACTGCTGCACCAGTTTCAACTTCAGAAGCAGCGCGTTCAACGATTAAAGTTGCCATTGCTTCCCTTCTCACCTATCTTTGTGGTGTAAGAAATTATCTTTTTCTTTCACCAAATTTAAATAAAAATGAAAATCCGCATATTTGTTTTTTTAATTATGATGTTCATCATGAGCGCCTGCGCCGTAGTATCGCTGCATCCTTTATTCACAAAAGATACGCTCGTTTTCAGGAAGGATATGCTGGGTAAATGGACGGATAAAGACTCGGAAAGTACAGAATGGAAATTTGAAGACGACAATGATGAGAATACGCCCGGCTATGTACTTACTTACACCGGACAAAAGTTGAACAGCAATGAATTGGAAATTTTTGAATATGATGTACATCTTGTAAAATTAGGTGAATATTATTTCCTCGATTTTGAAAGAATCCTTTCCGAAGAGGAAGAGTCGAGGTTCTTGTCCAACCTTGCTCCCTGGATTCCGGCGCATTCTTTTGCCAAAATTGAATTTAAAAACAATGAAATGATTCTTTATTTCTTTGATGCGGAAAAACTGGAAAAGCTGTTGGAGCAACAGAAAATCCGCATCAGGCATGAACGAATTGACGCTGATATCTTTGTTTTGACCGCATCATCGGAAGAATTGCAAAAATTTGTAGTAAAATATGCGAACGAACCGGAAGCATTTGAAGAGGCAACCGTTCTTAAAAGAAAAGCGAACTAAATGATTCAACGCTTCGTCCAATGGCTGCTCCGAAACCGAGTAGTTCAGCATATCCTGTTCTGGAGTTTGTCGTTTTACATTCTGTTGCGCTTTTTTGCCTATTCAGAGGAAATCACCCGCTCCGATGTCGTATATACCATTTTGTTCCACTTCAGCCTGCTGGCGGTGGTGTACATCAATTTGCTGGTACTGATTCCGCGTTTGCTCCGAAATGGACAATATTTATTATATACTTTATCACTATGTATTACACTTATTTCCGGAATCTGGCTCAATAATCTGACGTTCAATAAAATAGGCGACTGGCTTTTTCCTGATTATTATTTCATTTCTTATTATGAATGGCGCGATTTATCACAGTTTATGTTGGTTTATTTAACCTCCACTACCCTGCTCAAGCTCTCCAAAGCCTGGTTTTGGCTGCAGGAAGCCGAACGTCGGCTCAAGCAATTGCAAAGCGAGAAAACCGAAGCCGAACTCGGCGCCCTCAAAGCCCAACTGGATCCTCATTTTTTGTTCAATAGCCTGAACAGCTTATATTCACTCGCGCTCGACGGCGATGTGCGCACGCCTGAAGCCATTTTAAAATTGTCGGATAATATGCGCTACATGCTGTACGAATGTAATACGCCAACGGTAACGCTAAATAAAGAGCTGGGCTTTCTTCATAATTACTTGGATTTGCAGCAGCTCCGCAGCTCAAAAGACAGCTTGATTAATTTCAAAACGTACATTCACAACAAAGATATGGAAATTGCGCCTCTCCTGTTCATCCCCTTTGTTGAAAACGCGTTCAAACATGGCGATCGGAACCACGTTCATATCCATTTGATTTCCAACGAAAAAGAAGTATTTTTCTCCGTTCAAAACCGAAAAAAAATTGTCCAACCAGAATTGAAAGTACACAAGGGCATCGGGCTGCAAAATATCCGACGCAGGCTTGAGTTATTATACCCCAGTAAATATGAATTAAATATCACCGAAAACGAAACCGAGTTTCAGGTACAACTAAAACTATTCATGATATGAAAATCAATTGCTTTATCGTAGATGACGAGCCGCTGGCAATTCGGGTATTGGAAAAATACATTACGCAAACGCCTGCGCTGCAACTCATGGGCAGTACTACCGAACCACTGGAAGCGCTGGCGCAATTGCAGGCGAAGCCGGTTGATTTACTTTTTTTGGATATTAACATGCCCGATTTGTCCGGAATCAGCTTAGCACGCGTGCTCGCACCGGCGCCGTTGCTGGTGTTCACCACTGCCTATCCGGAATTTGCCGTGGAAGGTTTTGAACTCGAAGCCCTTGATTATTTAGTGAAGCCTATTTCATTTGAGCGCTTCTTAAAAGCAGTACAAAAAACCACACAGCGCCTTGAAAATAAGATAAATATGACACATTTGACGATCAAAGCCGATCGTCGTTTGTATCATCTTCCCCTCCAAGATATTTACTATATTGAAGCCCATGGTGATTATGTAAAAATCCATACCAAAAACCAGATGCTCGTGCCCAAAGAGACACTACGGAATATAGAAGAGCGTTTGCCCGAAGGGCAATTTCTAAGAGTACACCGATCTTATTTAGTGGCAATAAATAAAATTGAATTTCTGGAAGGCAATTTTATTCACATGGGGAATGTCAATATCCCGGTTGGGCAAGCGTACCGGGAAGACCTATTGCGAGCCTTCGAGCAGGCATAAACCAAAAAAGGCTGACCGGAAAAGCCCGATCAGTCTTTTTTTGAACAGACTCTATCACGTCTGCTTCCATTTTCCGGTCATTGCGAATCTATGGCGGTTCGCTTTTGGCGGATGACGCCTTTACAATACCGCTCTGTTCGCTGGTGATCACTTGCATGTTCATGGGTAAAAATTTAAAAGTGTTAAAAAGGGATTATATAAACATTTCAAATATACATCGTTGATTTTATTCCCCAAAAGAAAATGAGAAATTTCATAAAAATTTAAGAAAATCTTTCGATATAAAAATATAAAATAAAATAATGATAAGTAATTTTTTTGTTTTTAATTATGTTAGAAAATTTTATCTGAGGAATAAATAATTTCAGAAAAGCACCAGAATGTTTTTACTATACAAAAACTTGTTTTTACAAATCAATCAACGTATATTTGTAAAAAATTGATAACCAGCGATTATGAAAAAACAAGCCGGACACCGCCAATACAATTTTCCGGATGCAGATTTGTATCTGCAATGTATGGAGCGCATCCGCGACGCGCATCGGGATATTCCATTTTTTGAAAAATACGGCTATGGGTTAGATCGCCTAAAGACTTTTATGGCCATGTGCGAGAAGTTTCGCGCCCTGCCTGACGATGACGAACTCGTTGGCGATCAGATGGTTGTGACCGAAAAAAAATATGAAGCCGCCGAAAATCTGAAAACCGCTATCCGCAGCCTCATGACCCGCGTAGCGATGAAATACAGCAACCGCAGTGGGCGCTACCGAAAATTTGGCACCGCTAAAATAGGTGACATGACCGATGCACAATTGCTCTTCTGTGGACGTCGCGTGGTGCGCGTAGCAAGACAACAGATTGATTTTCTGGCAGATGTGGGTGTCAATGAAAATGTATTGCAGCGCATAGTAGAAGCGTACCAGGCTTTTGAAAACGCCCTTAACATTCAACAAGATAAAATTTCCGATCGCGACATTGCAGTGGAAAATCGCATCGAACAGGGCAATAAACTCTATCAGGAATTAATCATTTTGTGTGACATCGGCAAGGACATCTGGGCGGAGAAAGACCCTGTAAAATATGAAGGCTACACCATTTACGAAAGTAATAATGATCAAAAAAAAGCTCGTAAAGAACGCCTGGCAGGAGAGGAAAAAGCGGGATAGCAGGCAGCAAGTAAACTACTTACTGCCTGCGGCTTCAGTTCTACTCCAAAGAAACCTGAGGTATCGGCTTGGTAATATCCAGTTTTAATGCATCCACTTGTTGCTCAAAACCGCTCCACTGCTCGCTAAAGAAGCGATTTACCTTCGTCACAAAATCAATAATGCCATTTTTCACCTGAGTGGTTACAACTTTACTACCTTCACTCGGTGCACAAAACGGCGGGTTGGGCGTGCCAAACGTTGGGTTGAAATATACTGCCGCTGCAGTGATCCGGTTCAGAAGCATTTCTGGGTCGTCGTAAATGCCCTTGATGGTTTCATTCGGCATTACCGCCAGCATCAGCGTGTCAATGTTGGCGTCCAGCTTTTTGGTTAATTCTTGCAAATTCTTCTTTGTCTGTGCGTCTTGCACCTGATCATTTACCATTGTCATAATGCTGCCGATACGCCTTTTCGCTTCACGCAAATTGTCCATTGCCTGCGTAGCCGCGGTGACACTTTTTGCAAAATCATGATATGCCGCATGAAAAGCTATGATTTCCTCGGATTTCACATTCATACGCGGATCAGCATTAACTTTGACGGTAGTAGAATCTTTAAAATTGCCATAAGTAAGGCGCACTTTGTACGTTCCCGGCATCACGGGCAAACCGCCCGGCACCGGCGCGCCTGGCAGAGGTTTGGGTTGATCCGGGGTGCGAATGCCATTCATTTCCAGCCCCCAGGAAAAGCGATTCATCCCTTTTTCCACCTTGGTTTTAAAATGACGCATCAATTTGCCGGCACTATCAAAAATTTCCACCTGCAACGTATCTGCTTTCACTGCGTGTCCTTTATCGTCTTTTTTCAACACTTCTTTCACAGAAAAAGTCAGCAAAGCCCCGTACGGACGATTCTCACCCATATAATAAGCATTGCCGGTAAAGCGGGTGCCCCTACCCTCCTCAAAATTTGCCAGCCAGGCATCAGGTGCGGGATAGATTTTTAAAGGCTTTTCAAGTTCTTTGATACCTTTTTGCGCCAGTTCCCGCAAGGGGCGAATATCATCCAAAATCCAGAAAGCGCGACCAAAAGTGCCAATCACCAAATCATGATCACGCGGATGAATAAGCATATCATAAGTCGAAACAGTTGGGTAGCTGGATTTCCATTGGGTCCAGTTTTTGCCCTCGTCAATACTGACGTACAAACCAAATTCGGTGCCGAGGAACTGTAATTTTGGTTCGACGGGATCCTGCACCCAGCTCAACACGTAGCCCCAGATTTTTTTGTCGTCCACTAAGCGTTCCCAGGTAGCCCCAAAATCGCGAGTGCGGAAGAGGAAAGGCGTCCAATCGTCGCGGCGGTAGTTGTTGATCACCACGTAGGCTTCACCTTCGTTGAAACGCGAAGCGTGTACCTGTGGCACCCAGCTTCCGGCGGGTACGCCTTTGATATTTTTGGCAACATTGATCCAGGTTTTGCCACCGTCCTGCGTCACTTGCACATTGCCATCGTCGGTTCCAACCCAAATGACGCCCTGTTTGCGCGGACTCGGCGAAATCGCGATGATCGTTGTGTGATTTTCTGCCCCCGTAGCGTCGAAGGTCAATCCACCGCTCTGTGTTTGCTTTTGTTTTTCGAGGTCGTTGGTGGTCAAATCCGGGGAAATTATTTCCCAGGAATCGCCGTTATCGCTTGATTTGTGTAAAAATTGGCTGCCGTAGTAAATTGTACCTTTGACCAGCGGATCCGTAGCAATCGCCGCATTCCAGTTGAAGCGCAGCGGTACACCGTTCGGGTGGTAAGGTTTCACCCATTTCTGGGCGCCGGTCTCAAAATCAACACGCAGCAAGTTGCCGCCCTGCCACATCACATAGCCGTAGCGCTCATTATTTGCATCCATTGCTACGTCGAAGCCATCGCCAAAACCTATTTCTTGCCAGTATTCGTTGCGAATGCCGCCAGTACGCCACACCTGACTGGGACCGCGCCAGGTGCCATTGTCTTGCATCCCACCATATACGTTGTAGGGTATGGCATTATCCACCGACACGTGGTAGAACTGTCCGACTGGCAGATTGGAGACAAAACGCCAGGTTTTGCCGCGATCGCGAGTGATGGCAGCGCCACCGTCATTGCCGTCAATCATAAAATCCGGGTTATCGGGGTGGATATACCAGGCATGGTGATCGCCGTGAATGTTGTCCCAGCCGAGCAACGTTTCAAAAGTCTTGCCGCCATCCTGGCTCACGGTTACATTTGAAAAAATATTATAAACACGATTTTCATTGGTCGGATCCACGTCAATATCCCAGTAATAAAAGGGTCGGTCGCCCACATTTTTATTATTGACCATGCGCCAGTTGAAGCCACCGTCGTCTGAGCGATAGAGCGCATTTTCCTTCGCTTCGACCAGCGCATAAATCACTTTGGGATTATTTTTGGCGATAGCGATGCCAATTTTGCCCAATTCTCCTGCGGGTAAGCCATTTTTCTCGGAAAGCTTCGTCCAGGTATCGCCTCCATCGAGCGTCATGTACAAACCAGAGCCGGCACCGCCGGATTTGAAAAACCAGGGCCAGCGCCGGTATTCCCAGAGATTCACCAGCATTTTGTTGGGATTGGTTGGATCTATGTCAAAATCCGCTGCACCGGTGCGCTCATTGATGTACAGAATTTTTTCCCAGGTTTTGCCGCCATTTTTGGTACGAAATACGCCACGATCCTGCGAATCGCCCCAGGCTGAGCCAAGCGCCGCCACGTACACCACGTTCGGGTTGTCACGATGAAGCAAAATGCGGTGGATATTGCGGGTCTTTTCCAAACCCATATACTGCCAGGTTCTACCGGCATCGAGACTGCGATACACGCCACCGCCGCTGGTTTGGCTGTTGCGCGGATTGCCCTCGCCGGTACCGACCCAGATCACGTCGGGATTTCGCTGGTCAATAGCAATGGCTCCAATTGAAGCGACTTTCAAAGTATCAAAAACGGGCGTCCAGGCTATGCCGCCGCCTTCACTTTTCCACAACCCTCCGGAAGCGGTGCCAAGATAAATAACATCGGGGTTGCTACGCACCACATCAATCGCCGTAACGCGCCCGCTCATGCCCGCCGGGCCAATATTCCTGGGCTTTATATTTTGAAAAAGGCTCATATCAAGCGATTGTGCTACCAGCATTTCTGTGGCGAGCAGCGCCAGGAACAAAAGAAAACTAAGGTTGAACTTCATTGCGCATTGTGTTTTATTAGGGAATCAGATGTAGGGTGAAATTTAGAAAAATCAAATGATTTCAGCACAAAGTTTAAAAAAAACAGAAGTAAATTCCAACTCAAAGAGGAAAGAAAGCTGTCTTAGCATTCAAAATCCAAAATATGAAAACAGTAAAATTATTTTTGCTCGCAGTCAGCCTTCTGCTCGTTTTCCAAAATTGCGACAACGAAAATGCTGAAAAAGATGTACAAAACGATCTTCTCGGCTTGTGGAAGCTGGAATCCATCACTGGTGGCATTGCCGGCACAGGGTATCAGGCGGATTTCACCGATGTGGAATTCAGAAACAACGGCACTTATCGCCTCAACAACCACGACGAAGCCAAAGGCGACGGCACTTTCACGCTGAATACGATCGAAGGCAAGCTCATTTTGCGCCTCACTTCTAACGACACACTCAAGATTGCTTTTGAAGAACACGAAAAAACCGTCACTTTTGATCGGGAAAAACTGATTCTCAGCGATCCCTGTTGCGATTTGTTTCAATACACTTTCGGTAAAGAGTCAAATTAAAACAATCCTGAGCGATGGCATTGCCCGATCTGGTGTCATCGCTTTTGCTATCTTTGCGGTAAAACCGCAGCAACCTTGTATTTGGAACAACTCAAACTTGTCAATTTTAAAAACTACGAAGAACAGCAAATTGTGTGTTCGCCCCACGTCAATTGCTTTTTGGGGTTAAATGGGATGGGAAAAACCAACCTCCTCGACGCGGTTTATTACGCTTGCATGACCAAAAGCCACACCGGCATTTCCGATGCCAGTATAGTGCACCACGAAACCGACTTCTTCAGAATTGAAGCGCGGTTCAAAACAAATAACAAATCTGACAAAATAGTTGCCAAAGTCATTCCACGTAAAAGCAAAGTTTTTGAACGAAATGACATCCCTTATGCCAAGCTTTCAGACCACATTGGGATCTTTCCGGTGGTAATCATTGCTCCAGGCGACACCGAAATCGTTACCGATGGCAGCGAAATACGCCGCCGTTTCCTGGATAATACGCTTTCACAAATTGATCACAACTACCTGAACGCCTTGATTTTGTACAATAAAGTACTCCAACAGCGCAACGCCGCACTCAAGCAATTTGCCGAGCAGCGCAACTTTAACGCAGGTTTGCTCGAAGTGTATAATCTTCAATTGAGCGAGCCAGGCAAGCTAATTTCAGAAAAACGCCGGGCTTTCGTCGAATCTTTCCGATCGGTTTTGCAACAAATGTATGACGCTATTTCCGGGCAGCGCGAAACCGTTGATTGTCAATATGAATCAAGGCTTTCGGAAACGCCTTTTGAAAAATTATTGACAGCAACCGCTGAAAAAGACCGGATTTTGCAACGCACAACAGCAGGCATCCATCGGGATGAGTTGGCACTGACAATTGATGGGCATCCTGCAAAACAATTTGCATCGCAGGGACAACTGAAATCATTGGCGCTGACGCTGAAATTGGCTCAGTACGAAGTACTCCGTCGTGAAAAAAAAATGCGCCCACTACTCCTACTCGACGATATTTTTGATAAATTGGACAAAAATCGGGTGCGTCAGTTATTGGAATTGCTGCTGCAACAATCTTTCGGACAAATTTTTATCACCGACACAGATGAACAGCGCGTTCGGGAGATTTTGAGCAAACTCGATACGGGGTATCACATCTACCACATTGAGGACGGAAAAGCAACTTTATCACATACAGCCTAAAATCGTCAGACTTATGAGAACTTCCAATGAGCAAAACATCAAGGAAATCCTCAAGGATTTGGTAGAAACCTACCGCCTGAAATCCAAACTCAATCAGACCAAGGTTGAATTGGTTTGGGAAAGGGCAATGGGAAAAATGATCGCTAATTACACGAAGGAGCTGAAAGTACGCAATCACAAACTTTATGTGACCATCGAATCGGCGCCGCTACGGCATGAGCTTTCTTATGGTCGGGACAAAATACTCGAAACGATTAATGCTGAATTGGGGGAAAAATATCTGAATGAAGTGATTATTCGATAATATTATAATCGGATTTTTTAGGAGTTGAAACTTTATATGATATCGCTTCAACTCCTAA
>CAZQTF010000122.1:0-11853 GCA_964596135.1 uncultured Saprospiraceae bacterium
AAGTTGCAGCTATTCTTAGCATGAAAACCAAACAACGGGGATTCAGAAATGTTTAAACTTTTCAGTTGGTGCAGAAAAGCGCACCGCCGGAATTACCTTGAATAAAGCGGTCTGGAAAAAACTAATACAAAAAGGCGTTCAACAAAAAAGATTTGGAACGCGCCATTGGCGACGTGCAACTTACCAAACTATGGCAATCTTCTTTGCAAATGTGATGCGCGATTATTTTTTACTGTTTTTTCCCTCTTCCGGCGTAAACCACTCCGCCAGAATAATTTCCTTATTCAGCAAAACAGTACCAACCGCAAGAATAATCAAGAGTATGGTGTCTCCTCCCATGAGATAACGGAATTATATTATCAGCAATACAATATTACGAGTTCAGCGTTAATTGAATATTAAGCCGACTTTAATTAAAGAATAAGGTAGGTTTTGTGTAATATTGTCTGGAAAGTAAAAGCAAGTAGGTTATACACTAAACGATTGTAAAAATATTATCTTTTATCAGCTAAAGCAAGCCTATGGCCCATAAAATTTTTTCTTTTCTGTTTTTTGCAGTCATTGCAAGTCATTTTGCTTGCGCACCATCGCCCAAGGCAGATGTGATTTATACCAACGCTATCATCTGGACGGGTGAACCGAACGCTCCCCGGGCGGAAGCTATTGCAATTCAAGGAGAACAGCTTATGTTTGTTGGCGACGCCAAAAATGTCAAACAATACCGGGGACGTCGTACGCAAGTCATTGACCTTGGCGGCAAAATGATCATGCCTGGCTTTATTGACAATCACACTCATTTTCTTTCCGGTGGTTTTCAATTGGCAAGCGTGGATTTGCGCAGCGCCAAAACGCCGCAGGAATTCATTCAGCGCCTGAAAAAATTCGCTGCCACTTTGCCGGAAGGTGAAAACCGCTGGATTCTTGGCGGCGACTGGGACCACGAAGCCTGGGGCGGCGAGTTGCCCCGTCGCGAATGGATTGACAGCGTGATCGGCAATCATCCGGTATGGGTGAACCGCCTCGATGGACACATGGCGCTGGCAAATTCCAAAGCACTCGAACTCGCAGGTATCACCACGGCTACGCCTGCGCCTGCGGGAGGTACCATCGTTCGCGACGATAAGACGGGGCAAATGACCGGCATTTTCAAAGATGAAGCGATGAGTCTCGTTGCCAAAGCGATTCCAACCCCCTCCGAGCAAGCGTTTGACGAAGCATTCGATCGGGCGGTGCAGCATGCGCTTTCGCTGGGCGTCACGCAGGTGCACGATGTGGGTAGCTTCGGCGGCTGGGATGATCTGACTACTTATCAGCGGGCGCAGCAAGATGGCCGATTACACATACGCATTTACAGCTTTGTACCTATCCATACTTGGGAAAAATTAGCCAAATACGTCATGGAAAATGGTCATGGCGATGACTACCTTCGTTGGGGCGCCCTCAAAGGCTTTGTGGACGGATCGCTTGGCTCCACCACCGCCTGGTTTTATGAACCTTATAATGACGAACCCAACACCTCCGGCCTGTTGGTGAACGATACCGCCGCTTTGCGCTCATGGATCATCCGGGCGGATTCTGCCGATCTGCACGTAGCCGTGCACGCTATCGGCGACCGCGCCAACGACTGGCTCCTGGCAGTGTTTGCGGAAGCAATGGCAAAAAATGGCAATAGGCAGTACCGCCGCTTCAGAATCGAACATGCGCAACATCTAACACTTACCGCCATTTATCAATTTGCCGAATTGGGCGTCATTCCTTCTATGCAGCCTTATCATGCCATTGACGATGGGCGCTGGGCGGAAAAACGCATTGGCGCCGACCGCATCAAAACGACGTACGCTTTTCGATCCTTGCTGGACGCTAATGCCCGCCTAACCTTTGGCTCCGACTGGACGGTAGCCCCCCTGAATCCACTGGAAGGCGTCTGTGCTGCGGTCACCCGCCAAACCCTTGACGGCGCCAACCCCGGAGGCTGGGTGCCTGAAGAAAAAATCAGTGTGGAACAAGCGCTGCGGTGTTATACGGTCAACAATGCCTACGCTGGTTTTCAGGAGAACAGATTGGGCATACTCAAGCCCGGCATGCTGGCAGATTTCGTGGTATTATCGGACAATCTATTTGAAATACCTGCCGAAAAAATCAAAGAGGTACAGGTGCTTCGAACAATTGTGGGCGGCAAGGAGGTATATAAGCGCTAAGGGCGGCCCAACTAACGAGTCACGGTAAATACAAAAGAACATGTTTAAATTTTTATTTAAATTATTAATTAACAGCTCTTTATATATTTGGAGCTGAATCGCCGAAAAGATGGAGTGATGGAATATTATAAAAAAACATGCTTTTTTGACTGTTTTCCAAGCATCTATCCTTCCAATGCCCTAGTTTTTGGAGAAGAAATGCCCTATGGCAGGCAAATCTTCTTTCTTAAGGATATGGAAATTTTGGTGCCGGGTCAAATGGGTGGATACGATTTCGTAAATCTTTGAGATTTGCGAAATCTGAATAAACGTTTTGATCCACTATCACTTTTGAGCGGCTGGTGCCGTGTAGCGCTAGCTTTTTTACTAACATCCCAGTATCAAACAGCCTCCTTCACCTCTTTCATAATCAGTTGATTGCGCTCTGGCCCAGTGGAAACCATCGTAATGGGTACGCTGAGCAATTCTTCCAATGTTTCGAGATAAGCTTTGGCTGTAGCCGGCAATTCGTCATAATCAGCGGCTTTTTCCAGCGATTGTTGCCAACCGGGAAATATTTCATATACCGGTTCGATGTCATAATTGCAAAGATCATAGGGCAATTGGTCAGTGGTATCACCATCGTATTGATAAGCAGTTGCCATTTTGATTGTATCAAAAATATTAAGAACGTCAATTTTGGTGACGACTAATTGCGTGACGCCGTTCAGCATGATGGTGTAGCGCAACTGGGGCAGATCAATCCAGCCACAGCGACGCGGTCGCCCAGTGGTAGCGCCAAATTCATGCCCTTCCTTGCGCAGCAATTCGCCGGTTTCGTCTTCCAGTTCGGTGGGGAAAGGACCAGAGCCCACGCGCGTGCAATAAGCCTTGGTGATGCCGATGACCTGACCAATTTTGTTAGGAGCAACGCCTAAACCAGTGCAAACGCCCGCAGTAATGGTACTAGAGGAAGTAACAAACGGATAAGTGCCAAAGTCAATATCGAGCATGGAGCCTTGTGCGCCTTCTGCGAGGATACGTTTGCCATTTTTTAGGGCATCATTGATATAATATTCACTGTCAACGGATTGCAAGGATTGAAGCATATCCAGACTGGCGAACCATTTTTGCTCTTCGACGTCCAGATCAAAATCAATTGCAGGGTAAAGCGTGGCTAAGATTAAATGCTTGGCCTTTAGTGCTTCGTATTTTTCCCGGAAGTTGGGTCGGCTAATATCGCCGACACGCAAGCCATTGCGCCCCGTTTTGTCCATATACGTCGGTCCGATGCCTTTGAGCGTGGAGCCGATTTTTTCATGCCCTTTGGCGGCTTCAGAAGCAGCGTCGAGCAGGCGGTGGGTAGGCAGAATGAGGTGTGCCTTGCGGGCAACCAGCAAACGCGGGTGATAATCCACGCCTGCTTCGCTGAGAAAATTCAGTTCTTTGGCTAAAGTGATAGGATCAATCACCACGCCATTGCCGATGAGGTTGATCAGATTTTCGCGGAAGATGCCGGAAGGAATAGTATGCAACACGAATTTTTTGCCGTCAAATTTCAGCGTGTGCCCGGCGTTGGGGCCGCCTTGAAAGCGGGCTACAATATCATATTGTGTAGCAAGATAATCCACGATTTTTCCTTTGCCTTCATCTCCCCATTGTAAGCCGAGTAAAACGTCAATAGCCATATATTTAATTATTTCAGGTTTTAAAGTATAAAATGTTTAGGGAATCCTATAAAATTGTAAAAACCTAACGGACGTGATCAGCGAATCGTCCATTAGGTTCTTACGGTACAATCAAAAATTGATTAAAGGCTTTTATCCACTTCATAATCAATACTCCATCCACAAAGTTAAGAAACGCAGCGCAATTCATCTTGCATCGGGACATTAATTCTTTTGTGCGGTTTCCAACGCGGGGAGTTTTTGAGCATTTTTTTTCTGCTCGCATTCGTGATCGCATTGACCATAGAGGTTTAGGGCATGGTGGGTTACCTTAAAGCCGAGCAACTCGCCCATCATATTTTTGATTTGCTGGATGCGGGGGTCGCAGAATTCGAGTACTTTCCCACAATCTACACATATGAGATGATCATGTTGTTTGTAGCCGTATGATTTTTCGTATTGCGCCAGGTTTTTACCAAACTGATGCTTTTTCACCAAATCGCAGTTGACCAGCAATTCCAGTGTGTTGTACACTGTTGCCCGGCTTACACGGTAGTTTTGGTTTTTCATGTGGATATACAGCGCTTCTGCATCGAAGTGATCGCTGCGGCGATAAATTTCCTCCAGAATGGCAAAACGTTCCGGCGTTTTGCGAAAACCACTTGTCTCCAAATGCGAGGCAAAAATATTCTTGACCTCCTTAATGATTTCCTCCTGATTCCTGTGTGCCGACATTATGATTAAAATTATTAATTGCTGATTATTTGATTATTATAGTGCCTGTTGTTACTCGCTGCTCGCTTTTCGCAATGTAAAAATGGATAATAAGAATTTTAAATAGGTTTATTTTGTCAAAAAAGTTAGTCAGCATACTATAATTATTCTCGATATTTATTCATTGCATGATCTCATTCAAAACTTATATTTTTTTATCCATCTGTTCTGGTAACACTTGAAACCTGATCTAAGTTTTTCAGGTTGCGGATCACCTGATTCAGTTGATCGGTATTGGCGACCATAAGCGTGATCTTGCCTTCGAAATAGCCTTCGTTGCCGGCGATAGACATCGATCGGATATTCAGACCGAGGTTATTGGACACCTCCTGTGTGATTTTCTGAATGATGCCAGGACCATCGTCAATGCCTACGACCAGGAGCGTTGTGATAAAGCTGGTTTCGCCTGCGCTTACTTCCTTCCATTCGGCTTTCATGATGCGGTAGCCATAATTGGCAATTAAATTGGTCGCGTTTGGGCAGTTGGAGCGATGAATCTTTAGCCCGGCATTGGCAGTCAGGTAAGCAAAAATCTCGTCGCCCGGCACCGGGTTGCAGCAGGTAGCCAAGGAATATTCGAATCTTTCGGCGGATTCTCCATTGATGAGCAAACGCGTTTTACCGTCGTTTTTCTTGCGTACGGTTTTAGGGGCATCGGCCGCCTTGTGGTCGTCAGTGCTTTTTACGGCAACTTCCGTCGAAATTTCAGCCAGTTTTCCGTTTTCAGCTTTAAAACGCTTAAAAATATCGGGAATTCCGAGTTTGCCTTCGGCTATTTTGAAATACAATTCGGCGTGAGAGGGCAACCCATAGGATTTTACCAGCAATTCTACGCTTTCCTCAAAATCCACCTTAAGGTTTTTTAATTTGCGCTCCAGTGCTTCCTTGCCAATTTCGCCCTTGCGGCGCATTTCTTCTTTCATCACCGAGCGAATCTTGGCTTTCGCCTTGCCGGTAACGACCCACTTCAGCCATTCTTCGCTGGGCTTTTGGTTGCGTTCGGTTTCGATGCTTACCTGGTCGCCGTTTTGTAAGGGGTACCCCATCGGCACAAGTTTGTTGTTGACTTTGATGGCGCGGCAGTGGTAACCCAGATCGGTGTGAATACTGAAAGCAAAATCCAGTGCAGTAGCACCTTTAGGCAATATTTTCAGTTCGCCTTTGGGCGTATAAACGTACACCTCTTCATTAAAAAGGCTGTTAGCTTTGAAATCCCAGAGGAATTCCACGGCGTCGCTGGTAGGATCTTCCAGGGTTTCGCGCACGCTGTCCAGCCAGCGTTCGTACACATCGGGTTGATTATTAATCCCCTTGTATTTCCAGTGAGCAGCGAAACCGCGCTCGGCGATTTCATCCATGCGTGCCGAACGAATCTGAACCTCTACATAGCGTCCTTTAGGACCGATCACAGTGGTGTGCAAAGATTCATAACCATTGGATTTTGGCACGGTGATCCAGTCTTTGAGCCTTTCCGGCAAAGGGCGGTGTACATCGGTGACAATTGAATACGCCTGCCAGCAATACAATTTTTCTTTTTCAAGGGGTACATCCAGAATGATTCGCACGGCAAAGAGATCGTAGATCTCTTCGAAAGGCACTTGCTTTTTCTTGATTTTATTATAAATTGAGTAAATAGATTTCGGACGCCCGAAAATCTTGTAGGGCACGCCCAATTCACTGAGGCGGTCTTCCAAAGGTTTGATAAACTCGCTGATGTAGCGGTTGCGCTCTCGCTTGGTTTGCTGGAGTTTCGATGCTATATCGTGATAAGATTCTGGTTCGGTAATTTTCATACACAAATCCAGAAACTCGGTTTTGAAATTGTATAAACCCAGGCGATGCGCCAGCGGGGCGTAGATATAACTGGTTTCCGCCGCGATTTTCAATTGCTTGTGGCGCGGCATGGAACCAAGAGTACGCATATTGTGCAGGCGGTCTGCCATTTTGATCAGCACAACGCGCACGTCATCCACCAGGGTGCTGAGTACTTTGCGGAAATTCTCTGCCTGGGGACTTTCGGCATTGTAGGCACTGTCCAGTTTGGTCAATCCGTCCACGATTTTGGCAATGCGCTCGCCAAAACGCTCTCTGATTTCGTCGAGTTTGATCGGAGTATCTTCCACAACATCGTGCAGCAGCGCCGCGACGATGGCGGTGGGTCCCAGCCCAATTTCTTCGGCACAGATGGTTGCTACGGCAATGGGGTGCAGGATATACGGCTCTCCCGACTTACGACGTTGATGCTGGTGGGCTTCCACTGCCAACTCGTAAGCTATACGTATGTTTTTCCGGTCTACGTTGTCCAACTCACTTTTAATCGAACGCAAGAGCTTTCGATAAGCATTCTGGATCATTTTTTCTTCGTGCTGTTGTTTCAACAGCGGTGCTTCAGTAGTGACGGTCATAGTTATCCTGCTTTTTAACGTTCATGGGACAGGTGTTGGTTTTTTAATTTTAGATGCTGGAAATCACATCAGAGCGTATTCTAACATCTGAGTTCCAACCTCTGAAATCTTTAAAGGTTAGACCCAACGAATTGGTGTTTGTTTTACAAAAAGGGATTTTACAAATCTAAACAAATTTTCGGTTTGCAACGTATTATTTACCAGCTTTTGATGACAACAAATTCGTACATTAATAGCATTTTTCCTAAAAAAGATTATATCTTTGCATTCGCTTTTGAAAAAGGGTATTTCAAATGCAGCCTTTTTTATACACAAAAACCCAAACATCCCTGCGGGTGTGGCGAAATTGGTAGACGCGCCAGACTTAGGATCTGGTGCCGCAAGGCGTGGGGGTTCGAGTCCCTCCACCCGCACATTGTAAAAAAAGAAATGCAAAAAAAACCTGAAAGGTAAGAAAACGCTCTGTTTCGTACTTCACTTTTTTTGTTTAACAAAAAGCAACGTCAACAAGTTGCAAGAAAGCTTTCGAGAGGTTGTGTACGCTATTGTTTGTTAAAGCGAAGATCCGAAACGTTGGTTGTTAAACTTTTTCCCGTCGAATATTGTATCATCCTTTTGTTTTAGATCATCAATAATCATCATTTATGTCCAAAATTGTCAGAGAGGATATTGACGCATTAAACGCGACCGTGACGATTACCATCGAAAAGGCGGATTACGAAGAGCAATACGAACAGGAATTGCAGAAATATCGCAAGAATGTAACACTAAAAGGCTTTCGTAAAGGCAAAACGCCGGCAAATGTGCTCCGCAAAATGTATGGACGCAGCGTGCTGGCGGAAGTGATTGATAAAATGGTGCAGCGTGAAATCTTCAGCTACATTGACGAACAAAAGCTGGATATACTTGGCCAACCGTTGCCTTCCGAAGATCACCGGACGCAGGACCTGGATGCCAAAGATTTGCAAGACTTTATTTTCAAATTTGATCTGGGCATCGCACCGCAATTTGAACTGAAAGGCATTTCTGCAAATGATACATTCTCGCGCTACGAGGTGGAAATTTCCGATACTCTGGTAGAAGAAGACCTGAATAATTTCCGCAAGCGGGTAGGGGAGCGCAAGGAAGTGGACGGGCTTATTCAGAAGGGCGATTTTGTGAAGTTTCAAGCGCAAGAACTCGACGGCGACGCGCTGAAAGAAGGCGGTTATGAAACCGAATTTGGCCTCATGGTGGATGAAATCGAGAACGAAGCATTTACCAATGAGTTGTTTACCAAAAAAGTGGGCGATACACTCCGCACCAATGTTTATCAGTTGTTTGACGAGCCGGACGACCACTATATCCGCCACCACTTGCTTCATATTGACCATGACGATCACCATACGGAAGTCGGGCAGGATTTTGAACTCACCATTACGCAGGTAACCCGAACCGAAGCGGCAGAACTCAACCAGGATTTTTTCGATAAAGCTTTTGGGGCAGGAAAGGTGACGAGTGAAGCAGAAGCCAAAGAAGAAATCCGTAAAGATATTGCGCAATTTTACAATAAGCAGGCAGATGCGCTTTTGTTCCGCGATATTCAGGAGCAATTAATGGAGAAAAATGCACTGCCTCTGCCCGATGCTTTTCTCAAACGTTGGCTCAAAGCCGCCAATCCTAAGCTTTCGGAAGCAACGATCGAGCAGGAATATGACGTGTTCGCCAAAAACCTGCAATGGACACTGCTAAAAAATAAACTGACCAAACAATTTGGTATTTCCGTTGCGGAGGCAGAAATCCGCGAAGCATTTGCTCTGCGGGTGCGCGATTATTTTGGAGCTTATGGCTCGGACGAACTCGTGTTCGCAACCGTAGATCGCCTGATGCAGGACCAAAAACAAGTCAACGAAATTTATGAAGACTTGCTGGTGGATAAAATGCACGAAGCAATTACCAGCGTGGTGACCATAGAACCCAAATTCATTGACCGTGAGGCATTTATGAGGGTATTGGAAGAGGCGCGCGCCAAAGCTCGTGCCGAACAGCAATCTCCGGTGATGGACTTTGAAGAAGAAGAATAGAAGGACAAAGAACCTTAAATATTTGAATTATATTTTTTTATAATTTGTACAAATAAAAGGTTCCCTTCGACAGCTAAAATCAGCGTTTTTGACTAAAATTTGTCAATAGTTCATTGTACTGAACAATGATATTCAACCAGAGTATAAACGAATTGTTATTAATGGCGTGACGAAAAGTAAACGGAGGTCTGGCATTTCACGAACACAGTAACAATTCAAAAAAACGTACCTATGTTTCACAAGGATGAATTCATGAAATATGCTACCAAGCATCACGGTATGAGTAGCATGCATTTAGAAAAGTACGCCGAGCAAAGCATGGCGCGTATCCCCAACATTCAGGCGTTTACGCCGAATGTCATCGAAGAACGCCAGATGAACATCATCGGCTTGGACGTGTTTTCCCGCCTGATGATGGATCGCATTATCTTCCTGGGAGTAGCGATCAACGATTATGTTGCCAACGTAGTGCAGGCGCAATTGCTTTTCCTGCAATCCACTGATCCCAAACGCGACATTCAAATTTATATCAACAGCCCCGGTGGTTCGGTCTTTTCGGGGTTGGGTATTTATGACACCATGCAGTTTGTCTCACCGGATGTAGGCACGATTTGCACCGGCATGGCGGCTTCCTTTGGCGCGGTAATCCTTGCTTCGGGCGCCAAGGGCAAGCGTACCTGCCTGAAGCACAGCCGGGTGATGATTCACCAACCACTGGGCGGTATGCAGGGGCAGCTGAGCGATATGGAAATTTACCTGAAGCTGGCAAAAGATCAGCAGAAGGAATTGTATGATATTCTGAGCTTCCACACTGGTCAATCGTACGAGACAATTGAAAAGGACTGCGATCGCGACAACTGGATGACTTCGCATGAAGCGAAAGAATATGGATTAATTGATGAGGTATTGGAACAGAATCCATCGAAGAAAGAAGCATAACCTTTCATTTTCCGGAGGTGAATATTCTCAGAATGCTCATCTCCGGTTCTTTTTTTTAAATTGGAAAACAGAAGGCTGGTATCACCATGTTTTAAAAAAGGAAGAAGCAAAATAGATGATAATCTTGATTGCTCTTTTCGGTTCTTGACATCCATAAAATCAAAGCGGATAGAATGCGACGTACAAACACCAAACAAAATTTTCGTTGCTCTTTTTGTGGCAAGGATAAATCGGAAGCCCTTATCCTGATTGCCGGCATCGAAGGACACATCTGCGAAGCTTGCGTGGAGCAAGCCAGCGAGATTATCGAAGAAGAACTTTACGGACGCAAGCGCTCCGATGCCAAAGGCGGGCGCCATTTCGCACTCCCGGATGATATCACGCCCCGTCAGATCAAAGAACACCTCGACCAATACGTCATCGGGCAGGATGAGGCAAAAAAAGTACTCTCCGTTGCGGTTTATAACCACTACAAACGCTTGCGCCAAACCAAACATTCTGATGTAGAAATCGAGAAATCCAATATTTTGTTCGTCGGGCAAACCGGAACGGGCAAAACCCTGCTTGCGAAGACTATTGCCAAATTGCTCAATGTCCCCTTTGCTATCGTGGATGCTACGGTATTCACCGAAGCTGGCTACGTAGGCGAAGATGTGGAAAGCATTCTCAGCCGTTTGCTTCAGGTTTGCAATTACGATGTGGCTGCCGCTGAACGCGGCATCGTTTATATTGATGAAATTGACAAAATTGCCCGCAAGAGCGACAATCCCTCCATCACGCGTGATGTGTCGGGCGAAGGTGTGCAGCAGGCGCTGCTGAAAATGCTCGAAGGTACCGAAGTGAACGTGCCACCGCAGGGCGGTCGCAAGCACCCCGAACAAAAACTCGTAAAAGTCAATACCGAGGATATTCTGTTCATTTGCGGCGGCGCTTTTGATGGTATTGATAAGATTATCGCTCGCCGCGTGAATACACAGGTGATCGGTTTCAAATCGGAAGAAGCTAATTTTGATCGTGACAATTTACTGCAATATATCAATCATCAGGACATTCGCAAGTTTGGCTTGATTCCTGAACTCATCGGGCGACTGCCGGTGCTGGTACATCTCGATCCGCTGGATCTCGATGCCCTGAAACGTATTTTGACAGAACCGAAGAATTCTCTTATCCGTCAGTACGAAAAACTCTTTGACATTGAGGGTATCAAGCTCTCCTTCACAGAAGACGCCATCGAGTACATTGCCGAAAAGGCACTCGAATTCAATCTCGGCGCGCGGGGCTTGCGCTCTATCTGCGAAGCCATCATGCGCGATGCGATGTTTGAATTGCCTTCACAACCCGATATCAAACACTTCGAAATAAACCGCACCTACGCCGAAGAAAAACTAACCCGCTCCAGACTCCAGCAGTTGCGTGCGGCGTAATGTGTGTCAGACCTTATGGGTTTTCAAAAACCTATAAGGTCTTAAATTTTGAAATCCCACCTCATCCTTCTACCTTCGTATCTTGTACTTCCAACTTCGTATCTCTAACTTTAAAAAAATGGACGCAACAACACTTGCTGCCCTTAAATCCAAACTCCGTCGACTCGTGCCGGAAAGCATCGCGGAAGCTATCGCAGAGCTAAAAACCGCCTTGCCAGATTTCTCGCCCAAGTACAATCCGCTGGTTTTATTGGAAAGCCGCCTCAACGACGCCAATCTGAAAAGCATTCAGAACCTATTGAGTGACGTCGAGTTGCAAATCCAGTACAATCAAATCCGCGCTGATCTCTTGCTGCTCATTGATTCGCTCGAAGAGCGAGATTTCCAGATGATATTGGGTGGCG
>CAZQTF010000123.1:0-11850 GCA_964596135.1 uncultured Saprospiraceae bacterium
ATCCTGTAAAGTTATTACTTTTTTTTGCTTTATTTAGTGCGTAACTCCTGACATACTCTAAGTATTCGTATCATATTATGCTCTATTTGACACAGTTTTCAAGGTAAAGAGGAAGCGGAGCCCCCTTTGGGGATATCACCTGCAAAATCCTGAAAATCGTGTCAATCCTATCTGCTTTTTGTGTAATGTAATTTTATCCTCACGCTTATTTATATTTATTTCGTACTTTAAGGTCTTGCTATTTCTTTTAAAAGATAAAGATAAACCGGAAAGTGATCGCTATAACCGCCCATGTAAGTAGAGCCGACATATGCGCGGAGCGGATACCCCCGGAACTGCCCAGTGGTTTGGGTGAGATAGGATTTATTATGCACATGCGCCTGATAAAACTGATAGCCACCAGCTTTTTCATTGATCCAGCCATGCGAAATAATGATCTGATCAAACAAGCTCCATGCATCTTGATATGCCAATGTACCAATGCCCTTTTTATAATAATCATACATGGGATTGAAGAAGCTTCCAGGTTTTACCTGCTCTTTCTTTTGCTTGGCGTTTAATACTTCCCGCACGCTGGGGCTTGACGGGTCGTCATTCAAATCTCCCATGATAAGCACTTTGGCATTCGGGTCGGCTTGCAGAAGCGAATCGGCGATGGTTTTACAAAGATTCGCAGCATAGTTGCGCAGGGGTTGCGTCGCTGCTTCTCCACCCCGGCGGGAGGGCCAGTGGTTGACCATGATATGAATGGGCTCGCCGTCGAACCAACCGGATACAAACAAAATATCTCGCGTGTAAGACCGTTCGTTATTATCTTCATAAATTTCCACTTCAATCGGGCGGCTGGTAATTACCTGAAAATACTTGGGCTGATAAATTAAAGCCACGTCAATGCCACGTTCATCAGGCGATTCGTAGTGTACAATTTGAAAGTTACGACTTTTAATCAGCGGATGTTGGACAAAATCTTCCAACACTTTCCGATTTTCAATCTCTGCAGTTCCCAAAATGGCAATTCCATCGGGCGTGATTTCGGTGCCCAATTCGGCTACCACTTGAGCAAGGTTGTTCAGTTTATCCAAATAGATTTTAGTATCATAACGATTAGCACCTTGTGGCGTGAATTCTTCGTCTATTTTATTGGGCGTATCCAGCGTATCGAACAGGTTTTCAAAATTGTAGAAGCCAATACAGCCAACTTTGTACTGTTTTTGTTGGGCAAAAACAACAATCGGCAGGATTATTGCTGCCAGTATAAGAAGCTTATTTCTCATAAGTAGGTTTGATTTCGGGTCAAAATTAGTAATTGAATGTTTTTTCAACGTTAATTTCAGAAATTTATTCGGCGAGAAATGATTTTGCGAGATAAATGATAAAACTTTTTATGTATCTTTGTCAACAGAAGGAGGTAAAAAAGCGCAGATTGCCTCCTGCCGTTGAGAATTGTGCCCTGACAAACTCGCCCCACTTATATTGTGATCCATTGTGTGTGAGATACCGCCCTTATAAACCCTAATAGGAATTCGTTTTATTTAAGGATGTTAAAGTTTTTCCCATGAACAGTATTTGTGCGAATTTTGGCACTGATATTGGAGCAAGGATTTTGAGTTGTGTACGAATCAACAAGTGCATGAAAAGATCGGAAACACATAAATCATTTGGGTGGTCGCTCTTACTGGTGATCATGTGCTGTACTGCAGGCGTTGGTCTGTCGGCGCAGCCGGATTTGCTCGTCAAATTGAAAGATTCTACCTATGTGACGCCGGCACGTCCGCTGGATACCGTTTTTTACAATCTGGAAATCAAAAACTTGAGTGCAGAGGATATCAGAAATCTGATTCTCAATCGAAGTGGCGACCCGAATACTTCTCTGATACCGGGTTCTTTTCAAAGTACGCCGGTAGCCGTTCCGGCAAATATTTCAACGCTCCTGGAAGACCAGCCTGACGCCCTTTCAATTGTTGGTTTTGATCTGGATGGAGATGCTCTGACCTTCGCTATTGCTCAAAATCCGATGCACGGCACCTTATCGGGACTGACAGTTCTCTCGGCAATAGAAGCAACGATCAATTATCAACCAAACGATCATTTTAACGGAACCGATGAATTTACTTTTTTTGTCACCGACGATGATGGCAATCGGGATACCTCGCTTTTTAAAATTGCCATTCAGCCGGTAAACGACGCGCCGGCTTTTACGGCAACTGGAGAGATCAGCATTTTTGAGGATGGGGGCGCACAGACGATCCCCTGGGCAACGGATATCAGCGCAGGTCCGGCAGATGAGCGTGTACAGGCGCTGACGTTCAATATTTTAAATAATAGCAATCCCGATTTGTTTGCTACCCAACCACAAATTGCAGAAGATGGTGCGCTGACTTTTGAAGCAGAGGCAAATGCCAATGGCGTGGTGGAATTGATCGTGCAACTGATGGACGATGGCGGCACAGCGAATGGTGGCGTAGATACCTCGCTGCGACAAATCCTGCGCATTGCCATTCAGCCGGTAAACGACGCGCCGGCTTTTACAAAAGGTTCTGATATTTCGATGGAAACTACAACAGATTTGCAGACCTTTGCTAATTGGGCTACCGATCTGATTGCCGGACCGCCCGATGAAGCATCTCAGTTGCTGTCTTTTGTGATAGAAAGTATTGATAATCAGGGACTTTTTGAATTGTTGCCACAAATTGCGGCGGACGGAACGCTCACGTTCAAGGCGAACCCAGATGCCGTTGGCAGCGCAACGGTTGTTGTCAAACTGATGGATGATGGCGGTATTGCCAACGGTGGTGTAAATACATCCGAAACCCAGAGTTTTGTGATTGAACTGACGCCTTCGGGAGGCTGAGGCGCCCTGGGGAATTTTGAAAATATTCATGATTGTAGTATGATTATGAATAACACCTGTTTTTAATTACATTTTTTAGATAGCATAATGGATTATTGACTTTTTTATAATGAATTATTAAGAAAAGAACCCCCATTTCAAAATAAATAAAAACGCTATGTAAAACAAGTTGTAATTGCCCTTTGAATAAAAACGACGACCTGATTATGAAAAGCCTGAAATTCCTGAGCTTGTGGGCTGTACCTCTGTTCTTGTTTTTTTTGGGGAAAAGCTACGAATCAAGCCGAGCAACTACTACGACCAACTTCATGTCTGAGGATGACTCAACTGGTTCCTGCCCGATTGCCTGTAAGGATACCGTCAATATTTCGTGGGATGAGCATTGCGAAGTAAATGTTACGCCGTATATGATATATGGCGACACCACAGCGCTTTGCTCGTTACAATCGAAAGTGGAAGTTTTTGACCGGCAAAATCGTTCTTTGGGAACGCATATTCCCAACTCTTACCGAGGTCAGACGCTTCGCTATCAATTGACCAACCTCAAAAACGGCGATCAGTGCTGGGGAAACATCGTTTTACAGGACAACGCCCCGCCGACGCTCGTTTGCCCGGAACCTGCCGATCATGCTTTGGTGGCAGTTTATGCCAACCGATTGGTTGGCGAACTCTCCTCTGATGACGAAGCATTTTCCCGCCATAATTTTACTTGTTGGCTTTCCAACCAAACCCAGGAACAAGGGCTTTATTACTTAGATACGATTCCATTTCGGGTCGAGAAAGATGGAATTTACACTTTTGTTTTGTTAACCGATTTTGACCAGACTGATCGGGGGGCAGGCGCTATTTTCCAGGATGAATTTTACACCGACAATCCATGCCAGAATATCATTGGCTTCACTGAAGGCGGAAGTGCAATGGATGACGGGCATTTGCTCAATGACTGGTGGATTCAAACGCCAGGCTTGGGTGATTACCTTCCTTGGCTGAATAGCAATCGCAATCGCCCTGTGCTACGAATTCAACTGGAATTGAAAAAAGGCGAACAATATTATCTGGCGACAACCTCTCTGAAACCGGAAGATACCGGCGAATTTGCCTGGTTGGTTTTTCGGGATGAAGTTACCCAATTACCCGCTTCAGATATTCTGACCGGTCGGGAGATTCATTCGTTTCCCTGGCTTACTCCGCTCGTTTGCGACGATGTCAACCGCATCAAACTGAACAGCGAACAGTGCTATCGCACGGATGCGTCGGGCAGAATAGTCAGTATCAGCAGTGAACTGCGTTCGATTTTAGAATTGACCGGTTATCCGCATGACGGGGAGCTTTGGCACGAACGAGGCGGAATGGTGAGTGATAATTGTGGTGACATCGAGGTATGCGTGACGGATGTGTTTAATGATGCATATGGTTCCTGTGATAATATAGTCTTGCAACGAACATTCCGCTCCAGGGACGCTGCCGGTAACATTGCTATTTGCAATCAGGCGATCCGCGTGAGAAAGCCAACCGTGAAAGATATTGTATTGCCCAATTACACGGCGTACATAGAATGCGATGAGCAATACCCAACGGATTCTTTGGAGAATCCGCATCCTTCGGTCACCGGCTATCCGTTTGTTAAGACAGCTTTTGGCTTTCATAATCTGACGCAACCCTTCTGCAATATTGCCGCTACATATACTGACAAATCGAGGGTGAACCTGTGCGAAAACGCGTTTAAGTTTATACGTGTATGGACTATCTACGACTGGTGCAATCCGGGGAATACGGTTGTGTACAATCAATTGATTAAAATTGGTGATTTTACGCCTCCTGAAGTCGTTTGCACTATTGATGCGGATGGTTGTGTCCCAACCTTTTCTACTGGACCCTTTGCCTGCGGCGCTTCGGTGATCATTCCGGCGCCGGATACGATTACCGACAATTGTTCCGGCTGGAAGGTGACAGTGGATGTGATTGTCGTCCGGCAGATTCCCATTGAAAATGATGCGTATGAAATCGAAGAAGTTGTTTTTGCCTCTGGTAAAAAGCCCGGTGACGTTGTCAATAATATCCCCAAAGGGGTGCATTACTTTCGATATCGCGTAGAAGACGACTGCAAAAATGTGCGCACGCAGAATTGTGAATTTGAAGTGCTCGACCAGAGTGAACCGATTGCTATTTGTAAAGATTTTCTTAATGTTTCGATGGGCAGTACTGGCAGCGTCACCCGGCTTTACGCCAATGATGTTGACGATGGTAGTTTTGACAATTGCGGCAATATCAAAATTCAGATTCGCCGGATTGTGGATAGCACCTGCATCGAAGATTATGAGTTTTATGTCAGTGAATATGAATCTATAGACGGCGGGGGAGGCGGAAATCCCATAGAAGAGCCCCCTATTGGTGGCGGCAATGGGCTTAATCCGATAGAAGAACCACCGATCGGACCAGGCAACGGCGGAGCAGAAGGAGGCGGCGAAGACGAAGAGGACGATGGTATTTACCGAACCGAATGGGCGGATTACGTTTATTTCACCTGTTGTGATATTGGGCAGACCGTGCGCGTTGAAATGCGCGTGTGGGATGATGCCGACGACAATGGCATTCCTGGCGAGTATGAAAATATTGATTATTGCGGACGCGAAATTGTGGACAATTATAATATTTGTTGGCTGGATGTATTGGTGGAAGACAAGTCAAAACCGACCTGTAAACCACCGGCTAATGTGAGCATTAGCTGTTTGGATCCGCGCATACTTCACACTTCTCATTTTACCTGCGGGGATAGCATCTTGCTGAATGAACTGTTTGGTGAATTTGTCGCCACGGATAATTGCGAAGCATTTATGGTTTGCGATGAGGTCATTGATCGGCGCGACAATTGCGGCGCAGGAACGATCACGCGTATTTACCATGCAGAGGATATTGCCGGCAATGTCTCTGCTCCTTGCCAACAGGTAATTACCGTGCAGCCCGGGCACAATTATGAAATCATGTTCCCTGCTGATATTTCCGGCGAATGCAGTATCGTTCTGGATACTGTCATCGGCATTAATGAAATTGGCTGTGATCTGCTGGCGGTCAACATAGAAGATGAGCGGTTCTCAATTCCTACTGGCGAATGCTTTAAAATTTTCCGCACGTTTCGGGTAATTAACTGGTGCGAATATGATGGCATTTCTGCTCCCATTGTCATCAGCAGAGATGAAGACTGTGACGGCATCCAGGGGGAGGAACCTGTTTACGTACTGCGTCGCCCAGGAAAAAGCGATGAACAGCCTGCTTTTATTGACCGTAATGCCAATGAATTTGACAACAATCCGCAAGCCGGCGAACGCCGCTGCGAAGGTAATCCGGCTGGCTACTGGCGCAAGAGTCATTCGGTGGGTTATTGGCAATATACTCAGTTGATTAAAGTGTACGATAGCGAGCCGCCAATTATTTACATTTCTCCCGGAGAGATATTTTGCAGTGAGGGCAATGATTGTGCGGCGAATATTGGCGTGCCATTCCTGGTACAGGAGGATTGTACGCCAAATGACCTTTCCTTTGAGGCGATTGTTGATTTGTATAATGATAGCATTGATTTTTTTGTTGTTCCTGGTGAACGCATTCGTGGGCAATATCCCAAATTTCGCTTTGAAGATCGCTTCCCGATTGGCGAGCACAGTGTGCAGATTATTACCAAGGATGGTTGCGGCAATGCCAATTCAGAGCGCATCACTTTGGAAGTAAGGGATTGCAAACCGCCGGCTATTACCTGCATCAATGGTTTGGCCGTCGAACTGTCGCCGGTGGTGCCGGCTGCCGATGTGAATGGCGATGGTACAGCTGATAATGCTTTTGCGGATATATGGGCGGATGATTTTGTGCAATATGTTGCCGACGATTGCAGCGATAACCTTCGGCTTTCTATCAACAGGGTAGGGGACGCACCCGATATCAATCAGAAAAGATTGGTGTTTACCTGTAGCGATGCTGGGAATACAATTCCGGTGCAGATAATTGCCTGGGATAATGCTAACAACCCTCGCGCGGTTCAACCCGATGGCTCGATCGGCGGTCCGAATGTATCGAGTTGTTTTACGTACATTCTGGTACAAGAAAATATCTTGGGGCTTTGTGGTTTGCCGGCTGGTGTAGGTGTTATCAGTGGAGAAATTGCCAATCCGGAGGGTAAACCCCTGGCGGATGTCTCCGTCTCTTTTACGAATGCAATGGATCAAACCGCTTTGACTGATGTAAGCGGTCGGTACGTTGCGAAAGTACCAATGTTTGCCAATGAAGTACTTGTGACGCCCCAGCGTGCTGATGGCTTCCTGGACGGCGTATCTACCTACGATCTTGTGCTGATCTCTCAGCATATCCTGGGCGTCAAAACACTGGATTCTCCTTACAAAATTATTGCGGCGGACGTCAACAATTCTGGTAGTGTCTCTATCCTCGATGTTATTTTGCTGCGCAAAATGATTCTTGGCATCGAAACAAGCATTCCGGGTAATACCAGTTGGCGTTTTATTGATAAAAACTATCGCTTTCCTGTTCCGTCGAATCCCTGGTTCGAAAAATTCCCGGAACAATTGCGGTTTCGCCAGATGCTTTCTCCGATTGAAGATGGCGACTTTATTGCTGTAAAAGTTGGCGATGTGGATTTGAGCGCTATTCGTAGCAGTGCACGACAAAGCACGCCCGGCAAAATCTTTGCCATCGAAACGGAAAACATCGCCTTACAAGCCGGACAGGAAGTAATTGTGCCCTTCTCGGCACATCTGGCAGAAGTGGTGGGTTATCAGTTCGCTTTCTTTTTCGATCTCAAAGCGCTGGAACTCGTGGATGTGGACTATGGCTTAGCACAAGCGGAAAACTTTGGCTGGCAATGGCTTGATCAGGGATTGATCCCCACCAGTTGGCATCATTTGACGAGGACGCCATCCACTGGTGAAAAACAAACGCTGGTCCGTTTTACTTTTCGCGCTCAACAAGCGGGGCTTCTGAGCAATTACCTCTCAATCAGCGGCCGTTCTACTGCTGCAGAAGCCTACACTTCTGACGGGCAGATGCAATCAGTCAAACTAATTTTTACAGAGAATCAGCTGGAAGATGATCAATTTACCTTGCTTCAGAACGTTCCCAATCCATTCGCCGATGAAACGGTGGTTATGTTTTATTTGCCCCGATCCGCCAAAGCAACGCTGAAGGTTTTTTCTGGCGATGGCAAAATGGTACATAGCCAGGAAGAGACATTTGCCGATGGCTATCAGCAGATGGTGATTCGCCGGAGCGATTTACCTGGAAGCGGCGTTTATTTTTATACGCTGGAAGCTGACGGCTGGCGGGCAACAATGCGAATGGTCAGGTTATAACTCGATTGATTTGAGAAATTTAAAATATAAAGCGTGCCTCGAAAAGAGGGCGCTTTTTTTGTTTATCGTAGCAAAATCAGTCAATTATTTTATTTTTGTAAAAAACAGCAACCCATGAAATTTGGCAAACTGCCAGATATTTCAAATATAAATTTTTCTTTGCCACCCGATCCGATAGGCACAAAGGAAATATTGCAAAAGAACGCCCAGAAGGATGCCGACTTGCATTTTTACATTGGCGGTACAGGCTGGAGCATGAAAGAATGGGTAGGTACTTTCTATCCGGCAGGCGCCAAAAGCAAAGACTATCTCCAACATTACGCTGCACAGTTTAATACCATTGAATTAAACACTACACATTATAGAATCCCCACTATCGAAACGGTAGAAAAATGGTACGCCGAATCCGCTGCTGACTTCAAATTTTGCCCCAAAATTCCTCAAACCATCAGCCACAGTGCTAATCTGGGCGTTGGAAGTGATCAGATTGAACTATTTTGCGATGCGGTTCGCCATTTGCACGAAAAACTCGGCTGTTGTTTTATTCAATTGCCGCCTTATTTTGGCATCGAACGCCTTCCGGTTCTGGAAAATTTCTTGAAACATTTCCCCCAGGATATTCCGCTGGCAGTGGAAGCAAGACACGAGAGCTGGTTTGCACGAACGGAAGCTGCCGAAAGCTTGTTCTTACTCTTGGAAAAGTATCGTGTGTCAACGGTGATCACGGATGTAGCCGGACGCCGGGACGTGCTGCACATGCGTCTGACCACGCCCCTGGCGATGGTGCGATTTGTGGGCAACGAGCTGCACCACACTGATTACAGCCGCATTGACGAGTGGGTGAAACGTATCCACCATTGGAAAAACGGGGGATTATCAGAAGTGTATTTTTTTACGCACGAGCCAGAAAATATTCAGGCACCACAATTGGCGCGCTATCTTTATGAACAATTAATAACCATTGAAAACATGATAACACGTGGGCCAAAATTATTAAATGAAGAACCGAGAGGGCAGCAAATGAGCTTGTTTTGAGATAATTTTTAATAAGTGCCGGGACAAAAGTACATTATATAAAAAATGGACAGGATTGACAAGATTTTCAGGATTTTGCGTGCGGTAAACCAAAGATTTTCCCCAATTCCTGTTCATCCTGAAAATCGTATAAAAGCAGAAAATAACGCTGTGCAGGTACTCAAGATTATAGAACCTTTTAATTAAAATTTAAACAAAGAATTATTGATTGTTTTATGATGCAACATACCAAGACCAAAATCGCAACTACTGTCGGCCTGAATATCAGCAAGGAACTTATGACAACGGAAGGGGATTTGCCTTACATTCACCGCGATATCAGTTGGTTATCTTTCAATTTCAGGGTGTTGCAGGAGGCAATGGATCCCAATGTACCTTTATTTGAGCGACTGAAGTTTCTGGCTATTTACAGCTCTAATCTCGATGAATTTTTCCGCGTGCGGATGGCGAACCACCGTAGCCTGTTGCGTGTAGGTAAAAAAACCAAGCGGGAACTCGAGATTTCACCGAAAGTAATGGTGAAGGAAATCCAGCGTTTGGTTAATAAACAGCAGGAAGAATTCAACCGGATTTTTGAAAAACAAATTATCCCGGAGTTAAAAAAACATAATATTCATATTCTTCGGCGCTTACATCTTAATGAAGAACAGAAAGAATTTGTAGAGAGTTATTTCAAAGATCACATGTTGCCTTTCGTGCAGCCGGTATTGCTGGTGGGTAAAAAAATTCGTCCTTTCCTCAATAATGCCGCGCTTTACCTCACGATAAACATGCGACCCAAAGGCGAATTGGACGCTCCGAACGAGTACGCGATTGTCAAAATTCCATCCGATCACCTGCCGCGTTTTATCAAGCTGCCTTCTCCAACCTCCAGACATGATGTCATTATTCTTGACGATATTGTTCGGCACAGTGTTTCCTGGATGTTTCCAGGTTATGATATTATTGATACTTATTCCATTAAGTTGACCCGCGATGCGGAATTGTATATTGATGACGAATTTTCCGGCGATCTGATTCAGAAAATCAAGGAAAGCTTGTCAAAACGGCACGTAGGACCGGCATCCCGCTTTGTGTACGACCGGGAGATGCCTTCCGAATTATTAAATTTTCTGATGGAAGTCTTCGAACTCGACCGATCAGATTTACTTCGGGAAGGACGTTATCATAATAATTTCGATTTTTTTAAGTTTCCCGATTTCGGCATGACGCATCTCAAAAACCCGCCGCTACCACCGTTGCCGTACCGCCCATTGGAAGACACGAAGGAGTATTTTGAAACCATCAGCCGGAAAGATCAATTGATTTTTGTGCCTTACCATTCCTACAACTCCGTTCTTCGCTTTTTTGAAGAAGCCGCCCGCGACCCCCGTGTGACGCACATCAAGATCGTGCAATATCGTGTTGCCCGCAATTCGCGTATTATGCAAGCACTCATGGATGCAGTGAAAGCCGGCAAACAAGTGTCGGTTTTTGTGGAAGTCAAAGCCCGCTTCGATGAAGAAGCCAACCTCGAATGGGGTGAAAAACTCGAAAAAGCCGGTGTAAATGTGCAATATAGCTTTCCGGGTATCAAGGTGCACTCCAAACTGGCGCTGGTACGGCGGATAGAGGCAAAACAAGCGAAACTTTACGCTTATCTTTCCACCGGCAACTTTCATGAAGACACCGCAAAAGTATATACCGATTTTGGCTTGTTTACTGCCGATGAGCGTTTAACTGCCGAAGTCGCCCGCATCTTTTCCTTTCTCGAAACAGTGCAACTCCCTGCGCAGGATTTTGAGCATTTGATGGTGGGAAAATTTAATCTTCGCTCTGGACTTGAACGACTGATTGACTTCGAAATACAACAAGCAAAAGCCGGTAAACCCGCAGAAATGATCCTGAAAATGAATAGTATTCAGGATTTGCCAATGGTCAAAAAACTATACGAAGCCAGTCAGGCTGGGGTGAAAATTAAATTGATTATCCGGGGTATCTGCTGCCTGGTGCCGGGACTGAAGGGCGTTAGTGAAAATATTGAAGCCATTAGCATTGTAGATCGCTATCTGGAGCACGCCAGAGTTTTTGTTTTTCATCATGCCGGAGAAGAGCGGGTATATCTCTCTTCTGCCGATTGGATGGTGCGCAATCTTACCTATCGGGTTGAGACGGCTTTCCCCATCTACGATGAGGACTTGAAAAAAGATATTTTGGATTATATTCAGATACAACTCAATGATAACGTCAAAGCCCGGCTGCTCGACAAAAATCTCTCCAACCAGCACAAGAGAGATAATTCGGATATTGCAATCCGATCACAATTAGAAACTTATTATTACATGAAGCGGAAGAGCGAAGCTTCCTTTATAAATAATCAAAAGTGAGAGCACAATACTAATTCCTATTATGGCAATTAAGCGCCAATGTATATATGCTATTGGCGCATTTGTAAAAGTCGTTTGATCAATGCATTGAAGAAAAAGATAATTTTTTGGAATTTTTTTAGAAAATATTTGTATAAATAAGCAATAACAGCGTATATTTGTGTCCGCCAACAAAAAAAGGTAACTTTGAACAACAAGCGGATGTAGCTCAGTTGGTAGAGCACGACCTTGCCAAGGTCGGGGTCAC
>CAZQTF010000124.1:0-11778 GCA_964596135.1 uncultured Saprospiraceae bacterium
AATTGGTAGACACGCTACTTTGAGGGGGTAGTGCTCGCAAGGGTGTGCAGGTTCGAATCCTGTTCTGGGCACCAAAACAACGACATCAAAAGGAACTTCAGCCGACAAGGAAGTTCCTTTTTTCATTTTCGCCAAAACCATTCGCCTGCTCATCGCATTACTATTGGTAAGAATTTGCTTAGATGAGCTGTACTTATTAACTTTGGTCAATTGTTCTGAAGCGATAATTCACAAGTTGTTGATTACAAGACAGTTATTTAACAATAGTCAACAATGCAAGAAGCAACAAATGGTATGGAAACAAAAGTAGTTGGCACGATCAATCAGAAGGAAGCGGAAAAACTGGAGCGAATTGCCTTTATCCTCAAAACGGTAGCACATCCGCTGCGGCTGGGCATTGTGCATTTGCTCGAGCAATACCCGCGCCTCTCGGTCACCGAAATCTGTGAAATGCTGGGCAGCGAGCAATCGCTTACCTCGCACCACCTGCAAAATATGCGCCTGAAAGGCATCCTAAGTGTCAAACGCGATGGCAGGAGCATGCTCTATTCGCTCAAAGAGCGCGACGTGTCCCTCATCATCGAGTGCCTCGAAAACTGCCAATGCAACATGTAAAGCCGATTCGTTCGGCACTTTTTTTGCAAAAAAACATGAAACTTTCTTCATATATAGCAAATTGCAAACCACAAACACAAAAAAAAAACGCCGATGAGCATTTTCCGGAAAGGTAGCAAAGCCTACAGTATCAGTGGATTTAAATGTCCTAAATGCCACGAGACGGACATGTTTGAAACGCCAACGTTCTCCTTCAAGCGTCCGTTTGATATGAAAGACAAATGCGAGCATTGCGGGCAAAACTTTATGCCCGAGCCTGGTTTTTATTATGGCGCAATGTTTATTTCCTACATTTTTATGGGCTGGTTTAGTATCGGCTTTATTGCCTTGTTTCATTGGGTGTTCGGCTGGAGCACGACAGCGTCTTTTTTGCTGCTGATCGCAGTATGTATCATATTTTTTGTGTATATTTTCCGGCTGGCACGAGCCATCTGGATCAATATTAATGTAAAATACGATCCATCCAAGAATATCGACAGCTCAAAAATGCAGCGTTCGAGCGCTCGATCGTCTTCATAATGAAGCTTTTGCATAACCGAGTATTAAATGCGAAACATCCAAACCAAAAATCATGATTGCAAACACAACTACCACTGCTGAAATGCTGGAAATGCTGCGCAAACACTATCCAAATCTGGCAGAGCGCAGCTTACAGGAAGAAATTATTCAGGTCAGTAAACTGCTGTTTTTCAAAGCAGGCGAAATCATTATGGATTTCAACAGCTATGTGAAAATTATCCCGCTGGTGGTGCAGGGAAGCCTTAAAATCAACCGCGAAGGCGATGACGGGCAGGAAATTTTTTTGTACTACCTCGAACCAGGCGAAGCTTGCACCATGTCGTTTACCTGCTGCCTGATGAACAAGCAAAGCCAGATCCGCGCCGTAGCGGAGGATGACACGCTGCTCATTGGCATCCCTGTACGATACATGGACGACTGGATGACCCGCTATCAAAGTTGGAAAAACTTCGTGATGATGTCATATGACAATCGCATGATTGAACTGATCAAAACCATTGACAGTATCGCCTTTCAAAAGATGGACGAACGCCTGTTGCAGTATCTGCAAAGGAAAGCCAAAGTGACCGGCTCCAGAGAAATCAGCGCCACCCATCAGGAAATCGCTTATGATCTCAATGCTTCCCGCGAAGCGGTATCGCGTTTGCTGAAGCAATTGGAAAAAGAAGGTTACGTAAAATTGGGGCGAAATAAAATTGAGTTGATTTAGAAAAAATATTATCGTACATTTGTCCAATTTTTTGAAGGGAGCTATCTGATTTACCATACCTACGAACAATCAGATCAAATTTTTTGTTATAAACAAATTTCACACAATGGCAAACAAAATGGTTCCCCGCAACGCGGACGGTGTTCTCTCTTATCTGGAGAAAAAATCCTCAGACGAATTATCCTTGCTTGAATCAGTCGGTACCGAATATTTCTCAACGGCTGAACTTATCCGCCTGAAAGGACAATGGGAAATTAAAAACAAATTGTTCATTCAGTTCCAAAAGTATCTTATCCGCATCGTTGCTTTCTCTCCTGTATGGCTCGTCGGGTGGTTCATTTTTCACCTTTTGCACTTGCCGGCACTGGCCATGTTTTCGCTGATGTTGTTTCCGCTATCGTTTATGCTGTTTTTCAGCGGGCTATTGTTCATGCGGCACTTTTTTCCTGGTAAAGGACACCTCGATTATATCGGCGATATGATCAATCTCGAGCTTCACCGGCGTCGCTTGGTGGAATGTTGATTTTTTTTATTTTTGGTCGGCTATTTTTCCAATTAACTTCCAATTTGCAACAACCTTCGCAGATTGAAAAAGGCATGTTATGCTCGACCAGATTAAACAACTCGAACAGGAAGCACGTAAACTGGAACCCTCTCCCCAGCAACGCAACGACTGGAATGCTCGTGTACAACACTACGCTGATGATTTCCTGAATGGCATTGGCGAAAGTAAAACCTACATCGTTTCGGAAGATTATGGCCGAGCTTTGCTCGATCTAAAAATCACAGACGATGCCAAAGCGCTGGAACAGTTGCTCCCGCTGCTGGAAGAAAACATGGATGGCATTGGGCTGAATCCCGCTGCCGGCGGACATTTCGGCTATGTGCCAGGCGGAGGTATATTCCCCTCGGCGCTGGGCGATTATCTGGCGGCAGTGACCAATCGCTATGCCGGCATTTTTTTCGGCTCGCCAGGCGCGGTTCGCATTGAAAATCAACTGATTCGCTGGATGTGCAAGTTGGTAGGCTACCCCCAGGATTCACTGGGCAATCTGGCTTCGGGTGGCTCGATCGCCAATCTGATTGCCATTACAACTGCCCGCGATTTCAAGAACATACAATCGAAAACGGTTGAAAGTGCCGTTATTTATATGACGCCACAAGTACACCACTGTGTGCACAAAGCCCTGCGCATCGCGGGGTTGCGCGAAGCCCGTATTCACTATGTTCCGATGGACGCTCATTTTCGCATGGACGCCGTCGCTTTACGCAATATGGTGGAAACAGACCGGCAAAATGGCTGGAAACCTTTTTTGGTCGTTGCCTCGGCGGGAACAACCGATACTGGCGCGATGGATCCGCTCGACGCGATCGCCGATGTTGCGGAAGCATTCGACCTGTGGTTTCATGTAGACGCCGCCTACGGCGGTTTTTTTCTGCTGGTGGATCAACTCAGACCCCTGTTCAAAGGCATCGAACGCTCCGATTCGTTGGCAATTGATCCGCACAAAGGCTTATTTCTCCCCTATGGCATCGGCGCCATTCTAATTAAAAATGTAGAAGCCACTTTTCAATCGCATCATTACGTAGCGAATTATATGCAAGACGCACTCAAACTGGCGGAAGAACTCTCCCCTGCCGATCTGTCGCCAGAGCTGACCAAGCATTTCCGGGGCTTGCGCATGTGGATGCCTCTGCATCTACTGGGGTTGAAGCCATTTAAAGCCGCGCTGGAAGAAAAAATGTGGCTTTGCCGATATTTTTATGAAAGGGTACAGAAGCTTGGATTCGAGGTCGGTCCTTATCCCGATCTGTCTATTATGATCTACCGCTACGTACCGGAGGAGGAGGACGCTAATATTTTCAACGAACAACTCGTAGAATACGTACAGCGCGACGGGCGCGTTTTTTTGTCTTCTACCAAAATGGACGGCGTTTTCTGGATACGACTGGCGGTGCTGTGTTTCCGCTCCCACCTGCGCGAGGTAGATTTGTGCCTGGAAATATTAAAAGCCGGGGTTCAGTATTTACAGGAAAAGACAAAAAGCAAAACCCTCGCAGGTTAACAACCGCAAGGGCTTGCTGTCAAATACACTCACTAATGAAACTAAAACCCTATTGCTTTGCGAAAGTACCGGTCAGGGTGTAGGTAATTCCATCTTCTACTTCCTGGTATTCGATCACCAGGCGGTCGTTTTTCAGTTCTAGCACTTTCCAGCTCTCGGTTTCCCCGTCGGTCGTTACCGAAATGATCGTTTTGTCGGTGTTAAAAGCCCAGGTACCACTGGTTGTCTGCGGATCGTTCGGGTCGCACTTAGTAGCGCCTTCGTCAAAGTTTACCGTACCGTTTTTGTTGAAAGTAGCCAGGTCATCCTTGGCACAAGTCGGGAGCTGCGCGTAGATGTTGGTCACCAGGGTACCATTGCCAAACCAGTCAATCGCTGGATCAATGGTAAATGCCGTCAGTTTCCAGTTTTTGCCAGTCAGCAGTTCCGTATTGTCCGGCTTGTTATCTTTGTCCTTTTCGCAGCTAACAAATGCGATACTCAGTACAGCTAATGCCAGGAAAGTAGTTTTCAAACGAAAGAAAGTTTTCATAATGGTTTGCAGTTTTTTATTTGTTTAACAATCGGATGAAAAAAATAAATTATAAATATCTGATTAATTTAAACTTACGAGTCAAATCATCTATTTTTTTACGATGGGTTTGGTCACCACCCCTCGCGTCGTTTTGCAGACCAGCTGATACGTACCGCTTGGAATGTCCGGCGTTTGCCAGCTAAAAGTGTGCTCGCCTGCAGGCAACTCGTCGTTGTAGAGCATGGTTACCTGCCGACCGAGCACATCCAGAATAGCTGCAGTGACATTAGTTTTTTGTTGCAAAGCGATTTTAATATTCAATTGATTATCAAATGGATTTGGGTAAATAGTTTCCATTATAACATCTGTAATCGGGCGAACCGGTACCTCGTCGTCGTCGGAAAGGATGTCGGCATCGCGATACCACAAACCATATTGCGTAGCCACAAAGATGTGTCGGGAAGTTCTGCCAGCCACATAAGTATAGCCCTCCACCAATTGATCAATGAAGTACCAGTTGGCGCCACCATCCCTGGAATGGAACAAGTATATCCCCAAAACAGGTACATTGATGCTCAAAAACAGATCATTGCCAGTTTTATTGATCCTAAAATCCGCCGGGGTAAATTCATTCGGATTGAAGCCAAAGCCAAAAGGCTGCCAGGTCTTGCCCTGGTCGGTGCTGCGGTACACGCCATGAGTCGTCGTTGCCAGTATGTAACCGTTGGTTTCCACAAAACTCAAGGCTGTCAGGTCACTGAATAGTGGATTGATCTGCCCGCCAATCCAGGCAGCATCATTCGCTGCGCGATGGTACAGGTAACCGTGTGCGCCTGCACCCAGGTAAAGCCGGTCATTGGTTGCCAGCAGCGTGTTACTGGTATAGGCGATCAGGTTGCCAAGCCCATCGTTATAGGGCTGCCATTGGTTGGCATTTTGGGGTCGGAAATATACGCCCGCGCCATCAGTACCGACGAAAAGGGTATCATTGCGTTCGACAATGTCCACTATGCGCAGGGCAAAGCCGCTCAAACCTTCGTTCATGGGTTCCCAGAGGTAACCCCCGGTTTTACTGATGTAGATGCCCTGCCCCACCGTACCGGCATACACGATCGTATCGGTTTCATTATGAACATGTAAAGTGGCGATCAAGTCTACATTTTCGTCAATATCGCCGGTGAAGCCCCAGCTAAAGCCACCATCATAACTGACGTACACAATAGCTTCCGAGGCAACCCACATCGTATCGCCCTTGATAATCAAGTCATTGATGTCCGTTTTGGGCAAAGCATCTACCACATTCCAGGTGGTTTGGCTGTTTGCGAAAAGCGGAAAAAATAGAAGCAGCATTAAAATGCTGAAAGTGTTTCTTGTTTTCATTGGTCGGGTGTTTATTTTATTCCCTAACGAATTTTTGGACTATTTTAAAGCCATCCTGCAAGACTTCAATTACATAGACGCCGGTTGGCAAATCCGCAATATTTATTTTCGTAAAATCGCCGACATTGTTGATTTTCTGGTGCTGCAAAACTTGCCCCATCAGGTTGTAAACGGTCGCTTGTACCTGCGGTTGCTGGCGATCAGCGTTCAATGACACCATCAGGAAGTTCTTCGCCGGGTTCGGGAAAACCTTCATTGTCAGGGTATTGTTGCCATTATTCGGTTCCGGTTCTACGGAAGTCGGCTTATCGAATAATTTCGCCAGATTGATGCGTCCGGTGCCCAATTTACCGGCATAATCCGGATTCAGGCCGTCAATGTTATCCACCGCAGCCAGCAGTCGTTCGCGCACTTCATCTGGCGTCAACCAAGGATATTCGGACAAAAGTAACCCTGCAGCTCCCGCCACATAAGGCGCAGCTTGCGAAGTGCCATCCTGTGCGGAATAACCGTAGTAAGTGTCTGCGTAAAATTCCGCTGAAAGCGATTGCGCGGCTTTTATTTCTTCAATCAGTTGTGCGCCCTGCGATTGTGCCATGCTGAGTACGTACATTTGCTTGAACTCAGGAGTTGTCTGGAACATCATCGGCACATCCTGGGTATTTACAAAAATGATCCCAATTGCACCGTATTCCCGAACGCGTCGTGTTTTTTCGCTCAGGGGGATCTCTCCGCGATCCACGACGGCGATTTTACCTGTCAAGTTCCAGTTGTAATTCGGATTCAGCAAATCCTGCTGACGTGCTTTGCCCACATAATTCAAGGTTACCTCCTCGCCCCATTCCGAAATATCGCGAGAGCCAGGAAATTGCGTCAACGGCAATTCAAATTCATCGGTCACCACCACATGAGAAACATAAGCATCATAAAGTCCGTCATAAGGTGCTGTACTGATGATATCAAAGCCTGGTGCAGAAATGTTTATCCAGTTTCCGTAATTGGAAAAATCCGTTTTCACATCATCTTCATAAGTTGCAGCTACAGCAATGACTTCCGGTAATGCTGCCGGATAGTGCGGGACATCATAATCATCATTGCCGGCGGAAGCCACCAGCACCACCCCTTGTTCGTAGGCATAGCGATACGCCTGCTTTTCTGCTTCGTCGGATGAATCGTAACTACCAAAACTTAGGTTTATAATATCTGCTCCATTTTCGATGGCATACATCAATCCTTGCAGGATAACCTGCTGCCGACCGCGCACTTGATAAACCGTGTCTTGCTCCTCTTCCAACCGAAAGACTGCGTGGGTACGAATCGGCATCATTTTACAACCAGGACACACTCCAACGACGCCCCAGCCATTATTGCCTGCCGCAGCGGCGATACCTGCTACATGCGTGCCATGTCCATGCCTGTCAAAAGGTTCATCATCCGGGGCTACATAATCTTCACCATCCACCAGATGCCAGGAGGCCAACAAAGAAGTATCCACTTGTACAAAATCGTAGCCAGGTAATAAATTATCCCACAAGTCTTCATGCCAAAGGTCTACCCCGGAATCCAAGACGGCAATCATTACGCCATCATCGCCGGTGGTACGTTTCCAGGCCAGGGGCATGCCCGTCAACCGATGCTGCCAAAGGCGAGGATACAATTCATCATTGGGTTCGCTATCCGCTGTCAGCCAGTGATCCAGCCCTATTGAAATCAGGCGATACCCTGCCGCTTCCATTTGTTTTTTGAAATTTTCCGGGTGCTTTACAATTTCACCGGCAATCGGACTGGTCAGTTCCAAATACATCGCCCGGGCAAAGTTGTACTCATCAAAGGATTTTGGCTCGGCATTTTTCGAGCCTTTTTTCACCATCCGCTGTTCGTAAATCGCCTGATGCACCTGGGTTTCGGTGCGATTTTCTTTGACCATTCTCTCAATCAACTGCGGGATCAGTGGTTCTACTTTTTTGATAAAAAAACCTACATTTTTCTGTTTCAATGCGTAAGCAAAACCAGCGTGTTCTTTCAAGATCGCCTCACCGACAGGCAACGTGGTTTTTGTCAGAGGTTCGTATTGTACGATCAAGGCATTCGGTACGTAGTCTGTGTCAGATTGTGCTTTCAACACCTGGGGCAAGCAGCAGACCATTGCCACTGCCAATTTTAAAAAGAATGTAAATGTTTTCATTTTTGAGGGTCGGGTTTATAATGTTTTAATCCTTCATAATAATATCAGAAGCCAGAAAAAAGAACAAAAGATCGTCTTCTGTCTGACCTCTGACTGCATAGAAATCGGGTGATTGTTTTCATTTGGTTTGTAGCCGGCAGCGCTCCTTGCCATTATCAGGCGGCTATCCGAGGGGCGCGCACCGACAAACAGATGGTGTTGTTTTCATTTGGGAATCGGGTCGTTGATTCCTGTTTCAAAATACCTATCTGCAACACAACTGAAGCCTGGTAAGGTGTATCAGGGCTGCCGATAGAGAGTCGGGTGTTGATTAGTTCCTGGGATGATGCATTCAGGGGAACGGCACTTCCAAAAGCTTTTGTAAAAATCATATGGTCTTTTCTCGTGATGTGCAGCGTGCCGGTGTAATAAAAACCGGAGATGTCAGAATGGCAATGTACTTCTAAAGGTCGGGTGATTTCCGGGTGTTGGTTTATCAAAAAACCGCCCAGCACTACTGCAACTATTTTCAACGTTTTCATCTGCTATATCTTTCGGGTGATCAGGTATCAAGTTGTTTTCATTTGACACAGCAAAGTTGCAGGTAAAATCCTTATTGCGAAATCGCATATTTGTGCGAAGCCTTGATTTTACTGGCGAACCGAATCAAAACCTCGCTGAAGGAATCTTTTTTTCCGATGAAATGCCATTCCATTCGACGAAATTTTATTTTGCATGTCGGGTTTATGCAATAAAAACCACCTGTAGTAGCATTTTTATGTGAGTGTTAAAAAACATTTATTTCCCAACGTTTCCGCTAAGCAGACCGTCGGTTGCACAGAAAGATATTCTTTTATAACTTTCCACTGGGAATTTGTTAGCTCTTCACATGGAGTGACCATAAAGCTTAAGATTTGTGGTTCGATCTCAAGTTTATGGACTGATTTCCGATTTTTATACTTGAACTTTAAAATTTGAACATGCTCTAATGTCTTTAGTCTTATAAACATGATTGAAGTAAAAAATCTGACCAAACGGTTCGATAACATCACAGCAGTGGATTGTCTGAACTTCAGAGTCGAAAGCGGGCAAACGCTTGCGCTGATTGGCTCCAGCGGCTCCGGCAAAACCACTACCCTGCGCATGATCAATCGCTTGATCGAGCCCGACGAAGGGCAAATCCTGGTGAACGGCGAAGATGTGACGCATCAGCCGCTCGAACATATGCGCCGTCGCATGGGCTATGTGATTCAGAATATAGGGTTGTTTCCGCACTATACCATCGCCGAAAATGTAGCATTGGTGCCAGGTTTGCTGCGATGGGAAAAGTCGCGCATCCGCGAACGGGTGCAGCAATTGCTCGCACAGATTGGACTTCCACCGGCGGAATACGCCCAAAAATTACCCGACCAACTCAGCGGCGGACAGCAGCAGCGCGTGGGGCTTGCCAGAGCTTTAGCCGCCGATCCGCCGATCGTTTTGATGGACGAACCCTTCGGTGCGCTTGATCCGGTCACACGGCGGCACATTCGGCAGGAGATGTTGCATCTGGAAGAATTTGCCCAAAAAACCATCATTATTGTTACACATGATGTAGAAGAAGCTTTTGAAATGGCAGATGTCATTTGCTTGCTCGATCAAGGTAAGGTACAGCAACTCGGCACACCAAAGGAATTATTGCAAAAGCCTGCGAATGAATTTGTTGCAAACTTTTTTGCCGAACAACGGCTGCAGTTGGAATGGATGGTTTTTACCCTGTCGGATGTCTTTGAACACCTACCGACCGAACCGATGGGGCAATCCGGCATCGAATTTTCCGGTAAAACCACCTTACGGCAAGCGCTGGACGTACTCGGTGAAGGTGCTCATGATGCAGGAATCATCCTGTTAAATAATGAAAAACGCTATTTTGATATACCTGCGTTAATAGCGGCGCAGCAGTTATTGAAATAATTTACAGATACACCGATCTCTTTGTACAGCAATTATTTAAAAATATCACCTGATTCTAATTTGACATCAAGTTTTGCATCGCGCAGGGTGCCTTTTTTAGCAAAAACTTCATATTCGTTTGGTGCGCTGAATACATAGATCGTGGTCAGATCAGGTAAAACCAGCTCGGCATAAGCTTCCCTCTTTCGATTTCGTATTCCGACTTGACAATGGCTGCCCCTTCCATAACCTTTTTTCAGTTTCAAACAAATATAAGCAAAGGTTCGTTTCGTTGCCGCCAATTCTTTAGCTTCGCTTACAAAGCAATTGTAAATAAAGATGAACTTTCTCGACTTTATTCTGAATAACTACCAGGCGCTTGGCAATCAACTGCTGGAACACATCGGTTTGACCTTTCTTTCGTTGGCATTGGCGGTGTTTATTGCCATCCCCGCAGGCATCTGGATCACCCGGCGCGAGCGCTGGTCGAGTCTGGTGCTTGGTATTGCCGGGATTTTTCAGACCATTCCCAGCTTAGCGTTGCTGGGTTTCCTGATTCCCTTGCTGGGTATTGGCATCAAGCCGGCTATTTTTGCGTTGCTAATTTACGCGCTGCTGCCTATCCTGCGCAATACGTACACGGGTATCAATGGCGTGAACGCTGCGGTGAAGGAAGCCGCTATTGGCATGGGCATGACGCCCTGGCAGGTGCTCACCAAAGTCGAATTGCCCCTGGCATTACCGGTTATTTTTGCGGGTATCCGTACGGCGGCGGTCATCAATGTAGGTGTGGCAACGCTGGCGGCTTACATTGGTGCGGGCGGTTTGGGTGTATTCATTTTTGAAGGCATTGCGCTGAACAATTCCAGCATGATTCTGGCGGGGGCGATCCTCGCAGCGATCCTGGCAATTGCTTTCGATCAGTTGCTGGCGCTGCTTCGCCGCATACCCGTTCGTCGTTTTTGGCGTAGCGCCTTGTATTTCAGTATTTTAGTGCCATTTTTTTCATTCCTGTATTTCATCCCGCAATGGTCGTCCGAAGGCATTCTCACCGGCTGCGACCCGGAATTTGCCAAACGCGCCGATGGCTATCCCCAAATCGCGGCACTATATGGTTTGAAATTAAATACGAAAATCCTGAATGCCGGGCTAATGTACCGTGCCCTTGCCGAAGGCGAAGTGGACGTGATCAGCGGTTACTCGACCGACGGGCGCATTCGGGCTTACCATCTCAAAGTGCTGGAAGACGACAAGCACGCTTTCCCGCCTTACTTCTGCGCGCCTTTGATCTCCAAGAAGCTGACCACCGAGCACCCCGAAGTACAGGCAGCGCTGGAATTGCTGGCTGGCAAAATCAACGATTCGATCATGACCGCGCTCAACTACCGCGTAGATATGCTGCAGGAAAAACCCGAAGCCGTTGCTAAAGATTTTTTACAAAGTATAAATCTTTGGAAACCAGATCAAAACCAAGGAAACACAAAAGTAATAATTGGCTGTAAACCTTTTACAGAGCAATACATTCTAATGCATCTGTTTGCCGAATTGATCAATAGCTACACCAACCTCGACGTGGAATTAAAGAAAAGCCTGGGCGGCACACAAGTCTGCTTTGAAGCGCTGCGCAACGGCGGCATTGACCTGTACCCGGAATACACCGGCACCGGATTATTGGTTTTATTAACGCCTACTGAACAGGAAATCAAACAATTAACAACAAATGCTGCTACCCTTTATGCTTACGTAGATACAACGTTCAACCAAACTTTCAACCTCGACTGGCTCCAGCCTCTCGGCTTCAACAATACCTATGCCCTCATCATCCGCCAGGAAATGGCACAACGCCTGGGTGTGCGCACGATCAGCGAACTGGCGGGAA
>CAZQTF010000125.1:0-5148 GCA_964596135.1 uncultured Saprospiraceae bacterium
AAATGAAATTGCCGTTTCGATGCAGGTCGGGAGGGCAATTTTATTTTTTGCAGTTTTCTAATGCCTGCTTTACATCCTGAAACTTTACGTAGCCATAGTTGTTGCCCCAAGCTTGATTAATGTAATTAATAACATTGGTAATCTCAAAATCAGATAGTTCTGGCACGCCCGCCATCGCTTGATTGTAGGTGGTGTCGTTTACAATCACTTCGCCTGCCATACCATAGCGAATGATGCACGCCATACGCAGCGGATCTGTTTTGATATAATCGGCGTTGGCCAAAGGAGGGATCAATCCTCTCAGCCCGGTGCCGTCCGACATGTGGCAATTTTCACAGAAATTTCGGTATAGAATTTCACCCTGCCAGAAGCGCTTCCGGGTTTCGCAGTTGGAAAGAAACGATACGGCAACAACAGAAAAAATGGCGGTAATCAGCTTGATTTTCATGCAAATAGCGCTTGAATGTCGAAAAATCGGTAAGTAGGCGGCGCGCCCATGGGTCTTAGAAAGGAACAAAAATAGAGGGAAACAGTTGACAGCAATGTTCAAAAATCAGAAAGGTCATCGTCCTGGCGGAAGGTGACCTTTCTGCGAGCAGCTTTTTTCTCAGCCGTTTGTTTTTTGATGCGGATTCGCTTGCGTTTGTCGGCAGTAAAAGCGCTGGTTTCGGGTCGCTCTTTGACAGGTTGAAGCGCGTGAACCAATAATTGGTCAAACTTTTTGATAACCGCATTTTTATTGAGCAACTGCGAGCGGCTGGCGTCGGAAGCCATTTGCAAAATCCCTTCCTGGTTGATTCGACTCGCCAAACGCTTGAGAATCAGCGCTTTTTCTGCTTCGCTCAGCGCCTGCGAACGAATAACGTCGAACAACAACTCTACCCGCGTTGAGACTTTATTGACGTGCTGCCCACCGCTGCCGGAACTGCGCGACATCCGAAACTTCAGCTCTTTGTGCAATTCATTCGTCTGCATTTTGTCAAAATGTTTTGTTTTTATTCAATGCGTCAACAATTAGACAAAAAAATAAGTTTCAGAAAAAAGTGGAATACGACAGAAATCAGCGTCTATAAGGCTATGAGCAAAAGTCTTTATAACAATTAAAATGCTCGTGCAAAATTTGCAAAAACATTAAACCAAGCTGGCGAAGCTTTGTTCCACTTTCAAAAAATACTGAAAGTTTAAAATTCCCGAAATATGAATCCAAAACGTGCCATTGTGTGGTTTCGACAAGACTTGCGCCTACATGACAATGAGGCATTGACCGAGGCTTTGAAAACGGCGGACGAAGTAGTTCCGGTGTACGTTTTTGATGAGCGGGTTTTCAGGGGCAAAACAAGGTTTGGTTTTCCGAAAACAGGTAAATATCGGACGAAATTTATTATAGAAAGCATCATTGATTTGCGAGATTCTTTAAAAAATCTGGGCAGTCATTTAATCGTCAGAACTGGCAAACCAGAAGTTGAAATTTTCAAAATAGCGCAAGAGTCCAAAAGCAATTGGGTATTTTGCAACCGTGAACGCACGCAGGAAGAAGTACAGGTACAGGATGCTTTAGAGAAGAATCTTTGGTCTATTGGGCAGGAGATTCGCTTTTCGCGTGGCAAAATGTTGTACTATACTTCTGACTTACCGTTTCCAGTGACGCATACGCCAGATGTATTTACGCAGTTTCGCAAAGAAATAGAACGCTACGTGCGTGTACGCGAGCCACTTCCCGCACCCAATGAGAACTTTGCCCCATTGACCGTAAAAATTGACTGTGGCAATATACCTAGCCTGGAAGATTTTGGGTGGGAAGACTTCGAGCCAGATGCCCGTGCGGTTATTCCTTTTAAAGGCGGCGAAACTGAAGGACTCCGACGGTTACATTATTACCTCTGGGAAAGCAACCTGATCAAAACGTACAAAGAAACACGCAACGGTTTAGTCGGCGGCGACTACTCCTCGAAGTTTTCTCCCTGGCTGGCGCAGGGCTGCTTGTCGCCAAAGCAGATTTACCACGAATTGCGCCATTACGAGATCGCTCGTGGTGCGAATGAGTCTTCTTATTGGTTGTTTTTTGAATTGCTCTGGCGCGATTTTTTTCGCTTTATGGGCAAAAAACACGGCAATAAGATATTTTTCAAAGGCGGTACCAGAGGGGAGGCGGATTCGCGACTGCGAAATGATTGGAAACTTTTCGACCAATGGGCAGAAGGACGCACCGGTGTGCCATTTATTGACGCCAACATGCGCGAGTTGAACGCCACAGGTTTCATGTCGAATCGCGGGCGACAGAATGTGGCGAGCTTCCTGGTCAAAGATCTCAGAGTCAACTGGCAGATGGGGGCAGAATATTTCGAGTCATTACTCATTGATTACGATGTGACGAGTAATTGGGGCAACTGGAATTATGTAGCCGGCGTGGGTAGCGATCCTCGCGAAGACCGATATTTCAATATTTTATCACAGGCACGACGATACGATCCCCAAGGGGAGTATGTCAAATTGTGGATTCCTGAATTATTACACCTCCCTGCCGACAAGGTGCATCAGCCCGACCAATTGTCTTATCGGGAACAAGAAACATTACACGTGAAAATCGGAGCGGATTATCCCAAAGCGATGGTTGCCACGTCCAAATGGGCTTAAGCACTGGAATGGCGGAGAAACGAAACAATGGAACGATGCATTTTTCTCATCGTTCCATTATTTTTTGGAAGGGCTTACTTGAACTTGATGGCGCCCTCAACTTTCACTTTCCCATCCATCATATCCAATAGCGAATTGGAAACAACAACCGTATTGCCGTCCACTTCAGCGCCCTGAATGCTGGATTTCTTTACCTTGCCCGGCAGATGATAGATTGTTTTGTACTTGGCGCTACCGAGAAACATCTTCATCATTTCCATGTTTTCGTCCGTTTGGCTTTCCTCCGAAAGTTTCGGTGCCGGTAATCGGGTCAACGTTCCTTTTTTAAATGCAAATAACGCCGTATTGCCGGTCATCATGCCGCCGCCCATCATGCCGCCGCCTACTTGCTGGTCGGCGCCTACTCTTTCAAGTACTTTTCCGATTTTGTTAATGTCTTCCACACTGGCAAACGGGATTTCCATATTGATGAGCATTTGCTGTTTTTTCTCGCTCATGGTCATTTTTACTGCCGCCTTTTCGATCAGTTTCTGCTCTTCTGCGGTCAGATCTGCTGCCTCCGCCATATCTTTGAAATAAACAATCGTATCTTTTTCCATATTCATAGTTTCGCCTCCCTCCTGCCCTTTTATTGCTTCTTCCATCATGCCTTTCGTAAACGGATCGGAGAACATCGCGCTCATGTCCATGGTAATCAGGTATTTGCCAGATCCGTCTTTATTGAGAAAAACTTCTTCAATCACGTCAAAACAGCCGGTATTTAACACCATCAGGCTTACGCCCAGAAAAAGAACAAAAATTTTTTTCATGTCAAGTCGTTTGAAATTTTGTAAAAATGTCTCCAAATGTAATGGTTTTCAATGCAACCGGGCAAGTATCGTTCCAAAATAAGCACATTTTTTTAAAAACTATCTCCCCCCTAAGACGTTGTTTAGTTTTGTCAAATGTGCCTGAAAAACAAACGCTGTGCCCCGGGCACAACATGCGCTGAAATACATTGACATATTAACGCACCAATATATCGTACGAATGAATCATGCCAAAACGCTGGGCGAACTCAAAAAAAGCGGTTACCGCCCCAAATCCATCAAGGAAGAACTGAGAGACAATCTGGTACAGAAGCTACAAAAAAAAGAAAAGATTTTTGAAGGAATCGTCGGCTTTGAAGATACCGTTTTACCCGACATCGAGCGGGCAATCTTATCTCGTCACAATATTTTGTTGCTGGGTTTGCGCGGTCAGGCCAAGACCCGCATTGCCCGTCTGCTGGTCAATCTGCTCGACGAGTACACCCCGATCGTTGCCGGCAGTGAACTCAACGATGATCCGCTGCATCCGATTTCGCATTTTGCCAAAGACCTCATTGCTGAAAAAGGTGACGATACCCCCATAGCCTGGCTGCACCGCAGCGAGCGTTATGTGGAAAAACTCGCCACGCCCGACGTAAGCGTTGCCGACCTCATCGGCGATGCCGATCCCATCAAGGCGGCTACCATGAAGTTGCCACTGAGTGACGAGCGGGTAATCCACTTCGGCTTGGTGCCACGAGCCCATCGCAGCATTTTTGTAATCAACGAATTGCCTGACCTTCAGGCGCGTATTCAGGTGTCGTTGTTCAATATTTTGCAGGAAGGTGATATTCAGATTCGTGGATTCAAACTTCGTTTGCCACTGGATATTCAGTTTCTATTCACGGCCAATCCGGAAGATTATACCAATCGCGGCAGCATTATTACACCACTAAAAGACCGTATCGAGAGCCAGATTCTGACGCACTATCCCAAAACGATCGAAATTGCACGGCAAATCACGCAGCAGGAAGCGCAACTCACGGAAGATCAGCGCAAAGCGGTGTCTGTGCCGGATATGCTGCAAATTTTGCTGGAACAAATTTCCTTCGCGGCGCGCGAAAGCGAATACGTGGATGAAAAAAGCGGCGTGTCGGCTCGCTTGAGTATTTCCGGGTACGAAAATTTAGTAAGTACTGCCGAGCGCAGAATGCTCATCAACGGTGAAAAACAAACCATCACCCGGATCACCGATTTCTGGGGCGTCATTCCAGCAATTACCGGCAAGGTCGAACTGGTGTACGAAGGCGAACAGGAAGGTCCTTACACCGTAGCAATGGCGCTACTCAGCGATGCGGTAAAAAAGGTTTTTCTCGACCACTTTCCCAATCCCGACAAGCTGCGCCGCGGGCAGGAACGCGACCCTTACGGCACGATCCGCGCCTGGTTTTCTGGCGGCAATGCCATTGAATTGCTCAATGACGCCAGTGACAAGGATTTCCGCGCAGCAATGGATAAAGTAGCCGGCTTGCGTAAATTGGTAGAATCCACCCTCAATCTGAGCGGCGAAGAGGCCTATCCTTACATGGAATTGGTGCTGCATGGCTTGTCCGAATTTAATGTGATTAATAAAGATATCATGGAAGCACGCTTTACCTTCCGCGATATGCTGGCGGATATGCTCGGCGATGATTTATTTGATGGCAACGATGGTGACTATAATTGA
>CAZQTF010000125.1:5248-11597 GCA_964596135.1 uncultured Saprospiraceae bacterium
GGCGGATATGCTCGGCGATGATTTATTTGATGGCAACGATGGTGACTATAATTGAGGGTAGAGAGGTTAAGGTAGAGATTATCAGGAATTTTCTCTCTGATGAGTACTTTTCTCTATACCCTAATACCTCCCCTCTAATTTTATCCTCCAAATCTGCAACCACATCTAAGCTTCTATCGTCATAGGTCGAAAATAAATGGTGCTTTCTTTTCTGTACCTTTACTTTGTGGCAATTTTTAAGGAAGCACCCGAAGCATGGACGAAGACATACAATTGATAAAAGCGGTTCTGAATGGCAATCAGCCTGCGTTTCAGCGTTTGGTGGAGCGGTATCAGCATTTTGTTTTTACCATTGCTTTGCGCATTTTGAAAACGCGGGAAGAAGCGGAAGAAGCAGCGCAGGATGTGTTTATCAAAGTGTATAAAACGCTGGGCAATTTTGAAAAAAAGTCGAAATTTAGCACCTGGCTTTACACCGTAACGTACCGAACAGCGATTGATATTGCCCGCAAAAAGCAGTTGCTAACCGATTCGATTGATGACGATCAGTCTTTTTTACAAGTGGAAGATACGGAACGAACGCCTGTGCAGGAATTGCAACAAAGCGATCTGCAACAACAATTACAAGCAGCTATTCAGAAACTAAAACCGGACGATGCGGCGTTGATTACATTGTATTATCTGAATGAAAAATCGGTACGCGAAATCGCCGATATAACTGGTTTGACTGAAACCAATATAAAAACTAAATTACACCGCACACGGGAAATGTTGCGTGAATATCTGAACGAACAGCTCCAGGCGGAAATCAAAGATATGATATGAAAGAGCAGGACATCCATAAAATTTGGCAATATCTTGATAACGATATTACATCGTCGGAGCGAGCACAGGTACAAAAACGCGCCACCGATGACGCTGCCTTCCATGCGGAGTTGGAAACGCGCCAACGCCTTCACCATGCCTTGCAGCAAATAGAAGCCGAACAGCCATCCATGCGCTTTGCTGTGAATGTCATGGATAAGCTCCCCCAGTTGTACAAAAAAATCGTGGTACAACCGCTGGTCAATCCGCTTTGGGTACGCGGCTTTTTCTACCTGCTCGCCGCACTGGGGCTGGTGTACACCGGAGCAGTGGTGCAATACGTACAAAGCACGGAGGGTACTTCTTCGTTGCCCGGTGTAGAATTTTTGAGCGGATTGCTGACCGCCATACCGTCTCAGCTCTGGGTAATGATGGCCACTCTCTGCGCCAGTTATCTGGCTTTCGTATGGCTCGACCGCCAATTAAAAAAGCGCTTTGGCAGAAAAACGCCAAGAGCAGAAAGCGCAAAAAAGATTAATCAAATAAAATAATAAACTTATTCACTTTTTATCACTTCAACGATTAAAAATTAATCGCTCGCCTTTTTTATCTTCAAAAAACTGGCCTTTGTGATAAGCCAGATGTCCACTAACGACAGTGCTTCTCACCTTGCCAGTGAATGTGTAACTTTCAAACGGCGACCAGCTGCATTTGTAAAGGATATTGTCAGAAGCGGCAATCCATTTTTCATTTAAATCAATAATTGCCAAATCCGCCCAATAACCCTCCTCCAAAAAGCCACGCCGATCCACCTGAAAGCAAATCGCTGGCGCATGGCACATTTTTTCGACGATGCGCTCCAGCGAAATTTTCCCCTGGTGATAAAACTCCAACATTACATTGAGTGAATGTTGAATTAATGGTCCGCCCGATGGTGCACTAAAATATTTATTCTGCTTCTCTGCCAACGTATGTGGGGCGTGATCGGTGGCAATCACATCCAGCCGATTGTCGAGCAAAGCCGGGAACAATGCCTGCTGATGATCGACGCCTTTCACCGCCGGATTCCACTTGATGCGCGTGCCCAAACGATCATAATCGCTGGCGTTGAACCATAAGTGATGTACGCACACTTCTGCCGTAATGCGCTTTTGTTCCAGCGGAATATCATTGCGAAACAGCGCCAACTCATTTTTCGTGGAAATATGCAGAATATGCAGTCGTGTATCATGTTTTTTTGCCAACTCGACCGCCATTGATGACGATTTGTAGCAACCCTCAGCGCTGCGGATTTCCGGGTGCATCCAGATCGGCACATCCTCGCCGTATTCCGCACGGGCCTTGGCTTCGTTGTCGCGTACGGTAGCTTCATCTTCGCAATGCGTGGCAATCAGCATCGGCACTTGAGAAAACAGTTGTTCCAATGTTTTAGGCTCATCCACGAGCATATTGCCAGTGCTGGATCCCATAAAAATTTTGACCCCGCAAACACGTCGTGGGTCGGTTTTCAACACCTCTTCCAGATTGTCATTGGAAGTGCCCATAAAAAAGGAATAATTCGCCAGCGACACCTGCGCCGCGCGATCGTATTTTTGTTGCAGCAATGCTTGCGTGAGTGCAGGAGGCTTGGTATTCGGCATCTCCATAAAAGACGTGACGCCCCCGGCAACCGCGGCTTTCGGCTCGGTGTAAAGGTCGCCTTTGTGTGTCAACCCCGGCTCCCGAAAATGCACCTGATCATCAATAATTCCCGGAATGGCATATTTACCTTCGGCATTTATTTCGACATCCGCTTGCCGATCAATCTGATTGTCAATTTGTTCGATAAAACCATTGGCAATAAAAATATCGCCGGAAACAATCTTTCCCCGATTAATGATTTGCGCATTTCTAATTAAAATCGTCTTCATAATTTTAGCTTGTTTAAATCTGAAATGCCAATTCAGTAAATAATTTCAAATTTCATTAAACAATAAACATACCGGTAAATTAGCACATTATTAATTACCTTTGCAACTTCGGAAAAATAAGGCTTAAAATGAAACACACCAACAATATTTTGCAAACCAAAGTGGGCGTGCTGGGCGGCGGACAGTTGGGCAAAATGCTGGCGCTCGCGGCGGGCAACTGGCATTTACCGCTTTTTTGTCTTGACGAATCAAAAGATTTTCCGGCAGGACCCTACGCGACGGGCTTCATTGAAGGTTCTTTCAAAAATTTTGATAATGTGTATACCTTTGGTAAACAGATGAATGTGTTAACCATCGAAATCGAGCATGTCAATACCGATGCGTTGCTGCAATTGGAGCGAGAAGGTGTAAAGGTGCACCCCAAACCTTCGGCGCTCAACATCATCAAGGACAAAGGATTGCAAAAGCAGTTCTACGCCGACCATCAACTTCCGACCTCCGATTTCCAGTTGTTTGACGACGAACAAGAAATTTTACAGGCTATTGAAAATAAAAAGCTGACATTTCCTTTCGTGCAAAAATCCCGCACTGCCGGCTACGACGGGCGCGGCGTAGCCATCATTCGCTCGGCAGTGGATTTGACCACAAAATTGCTGCCCGGTGCCAGCGTGGTAGAAGAATTGGTAGACATTCAAAAAGAACTGGCAGTCATTACAGCTCGTAACGAGCGCGGTGAAGTAGCAGCGTTTCCGACGGTAGAAATGGATTTTAACCCTGAAGCGAATCTGGTCGAATTCCTGGTTTGCCCGGCAGAAATTGCCCCGACGATCGAACAAGAGGCTGAAAATTTGGCGAAAGCCGTCATTGAAGCATACGAAATCTGCGGTCTGCTGGCAGTAGAAATGTTTCTAACCAAAGATAACCAATTGCTAATCAATGAAGTAGCACCTCGTCCGCACAACAGTGGTCACCATACGATTGACAGTTGCTACACTTCGCAATTCGAGCAGCACCTGCGCGGTATTTTGAATCTGCCACTTGGCAGCACCAAACTAAAATCGCCTTCAGTGATGGTGAATTTGCTGGGCGCCGAAGGGTTTACCGGACCGGCACGATACGATGGACTGGCGGAAGTACTGGCAATCGAAGGGGTAAAACCGCATATTTACGGCAAACCCACGACCAAACCCTTCCGCAAAATGGGGCACGTGACGATTCTGGCAGAAACGGTGGCAGCGGCTAAAAAGAAAGCAGGGAGCGTACAACAATTACTGCGTGTAGTCAGCTAAGGCTGGAATGTCATTTATTGGCAAAAATTATTCTGAAGAACTGATTGTCAGGACTAAAGATTTAACTAACTTGTACGTTAAATTTAAACCTGCAAACCATGAAAAAAACGCTATTTTTTGGCTTTCTCATTGTAAGTATTGCCTTTTTTAACGCGTGTGACACGAGCAGTCGCACCAGTTCAAGCGCCCAAAACTCGCTCAACCAACAATTCAACAATTCGCTGGCAGATGTATTGCGCAAAAATACTTCTTTGCAAGTAATGGGCAGCGGCGACAATGTCAAAATAATCGTGCGGGGCGTCAGTACGATCAAGCTCAATACACAGCCCTTGTACGTAATTGACGGGGTACCAATCGGCAATGACTATGCTTCTGCCAATAACCTTGTAAACCCAAATGATATTGTGAATGTGAAAGTACTTCGGAGTACTTCCGAATTGGTGCAATGGGGCGAAAACGGCAATAATGGCGTGATTATTATTGAAACAAAGAATAAAACCGGAAAGTAATAGTCCGCTTTCCGAGTCATTGCAAAACTGCTCTGAGGCGTTACAGAGGTCTTGTACGTGGCGCCTCAATTCAATTTAAATTGCCGGATCAGGATTGCGCCGCTTACTTTCAAATCTGAACTCAGCACAATCATTTGTTCTTTTGTTCCATCATCCACCGAAACGGCAATGGTATTGGGGGGAATATTCCCAAGGTCTTCAGCGTGCAGAATGAGGAAATTATTGTCGGCGCTCAGCTTGACCGGAATCGCTACTTTAAATTTATTGACCTGATGTTTGTCTAAGATTTTTTTTCCATTTAAAAAAAGAGTGACGACATCGCCATCTACCGTGCCGCTATCCCATACTTTGATCCGAATGTCAGATTTTTGTACCTCCACCACACGCGAAACACGCACTTCGCGATGCTCTGAGGCTTCGTAGGTTTGCGATTGCTGCTGCTCAAATTGTCGGACCTGCCTGCTAACAATCGGTTTTTCAAGATAAATCTTGCCGGGAGCGCATCTGCCGGTTTGGGGCGTGTAGCCTTCGAGATGCCCTGTCCAATCACCTTCCAGTACATAGCGGCTGCTCTCGCGCCGTAACCGCAACTTTGCCAACTTGATACACCATTTCCAGCGGGGATCCGTTTTGGAAGCCACTGCCGATTCCTGCAGGGTAAATGTGCTGTCTTCAAAATTGAAAGCCCAGTTAAGGTTGTGAAAAGCGCTGCCGCCGTTATCTTCTGAAACGATATTCGATTGCCCGCTACCGGTTTCATTCAGATTTAATTCATAAAAAAAGCCATAATCGCGATCGGACTGAGACAAATGCCCCGTCCATCGCCCAGCCCAGGAGAAGGGCTCTTCGGCTTCTACGGTCACTTCTTTGAAGGCGCTTTGCCGCCGGAGCAACATTCGTCCCGGCGAGCAACGATCCGCTTTCCAGTCGCCAGTCAGATAATCAAAACCGTCTTGAATTGAAAACTGTAAAGTGGCATATTTGAGGCACCAACCGCCGTTGGGGGGTTCGGTTTGCTCAATTTCCTGCAACATCAGTTTTTGACCATCCCAGAAACCGGTAAGAGTAAATTCGGCAGTGGTTTTCCCATCGGGTGTACGTGAGCGGGAAGCACCGGAAATCGTCGTTTTTTTTTGTACAATGGCGATCTCATAAAAAAAGGTGTCATTTCTGAGAGGCTGCACGAGTATGCCCGTCCATTGCCCGGAAAGATCCTGAGAATATACTGCAAACACGTGCAGAAAAAACATTAACACAAGAAAAGCTCTCATAGCACTATTATTTGCAAACTAAGAAAATAATTAGCTTGTTATACATAAAATAAACACAAAAGTGACATTTATCATTCCTGTTTGTGATGCATATCATTGCCCCTTCAATAAGGTGTAAATATCTTGTGAACATAAAGTTGAGATTTTTTTACGATAAAAACGGGACTTATGAAGATTCAAATGAATGCACCTTTTAAAGTAAGCGATCATCTGCAAGCATTAGTTGACGAGAAAGTTGGAAAACTTGAAACTTTCTTCGAACGCATTCAAAGTATAGAAGTTTTTTTGAAGGACGAAGAAAATTCCAATCAGCAAGCTCCGAAAGGCAATACGGTAGAAATACGTGTACAAGTGCCAGGACAAACATTGTATGCCGACTATAGCTCAGATACGTTTGAAAAAGCCCTGGCTGAAACCGTTGAAAAAATGCGTCGCCAGCTGATCAAGCACAAAGAAAAAGTGAATCCTTATTAGAACGATTGGACTGGATTGCCAACGTCGAAAAAACCAAATTTTTAATAAAAAAACAAGCCGCGTCATCTTTATGATGCGGTACTTTTTTCCCT
>CAZQTF010000126.1:0-11476 GCA_964596135.1 uncultured Saprospiraceae bacterium
CCCACATTATCGCCGGAGCCGTGGTGCGTCTGGTTGATTTGGGTGATATTGGTATTGCCTTGTTTGCTTTGGATGGCCTGGTAGAGCAGTTGAAGTTGGTTGAGCAAAGAGGGATTATCTTCTACTTCCGACTCGAGGGCGGCAATCACAGCGTTTTGTTTGGCGGTGCTGTCGGGGTTTTGTTGCAGCTTTTGCAATTCTTCTTTGGGTTCGCCATCTTCCTTGAGGAACAGCGGTTTGATCCAGTTGATGGTTGCGTCGGTAAATTCATGGAAGAAGTCCTTCACCGATTTATTTTCTTTCAAGGTTTTAACCAGGTAGCCTACAACGGCGCCGATCATCGCGGTGGGTTCCATAAGCAGTTTTTTTTAATTATAATGATACTATTGATATAACATGATAAAAATACATAAAATCAGATGAATGCACAAGCCTCTTGAGCATCGTCAAAATAAAAATTTGTCACCTCGTCATCGAATCTCCGTCACTACTTTCCCGCAGGTGAGCATTTCGTCGCCGTAGTAAGGATTGCGGATTTCCTCCTGCAGGCTCAGCCAGTAGCCGCCCTTGTTGCTGTTGGCCATCGGGCAGAATTGCACATACACGGGTGTTTCCAACGGACCAAAGACTTTCATTACATTGGACATCATAGCCGACAGCAGTGTGAAGTGCCTGCGCATGGCAACCAGGTCGTTCGATCTGGCAATTTTATTGGCGTAATCCTGCAGCTTCGGCGATACGCTCATCCAGTAATCGTGCGCTTCCTGCTCAACGACGGACATCGGCACTTTTTGAATGGCGGTAGCCAGTTCTGAAGCAAAACGCTGTATGGTGCCGGCATCCGAAGCGACTAAGGCATCTTTCATTTGTAAATATTGTTGAACAACCTGTTGAATCTGCTGTTTTTCAGGTTTGCCGATGGCAATGGGCGCCGTACGCTGGCTGGGGTCATCCTGGGCGCTCATCATGCTTTTTTTGCCCGCCAATTGCGCCGCCGCGTCAATCGAGAAGGCGCCATTGGTCACCACTCTTTCACCTGCCTTCAAGCCTTGTTCGATCACGTAGCTATCGCCCAGAGCTGGTCCCAGCGTGACTTCTCGCAGTAGAAATATCGGTTCGGCGGCTTGTGGGTCTTGTACATAGACAATCGAGCGCTTGCCCGTCCATAGCACCGCGGATTTAGGTACGATGATCTGATCGGCTTTGTCCGAAAGATTGGCTTTCACCTCGGCGGTAGCAAACATTTCGGGCTTGAGCTTGCCATTGGGATTAGGCATCTCCACCCGCACGCTGGCGGTGCGCGTTTGTGCATTCACCACCGGATCCAGGAAGGCAATCGTGCCGCTAAACATTTGTCCAGGCAAGGAATTCACCGTAAAACTCAAGTGATCACCTCGCTTCAGCCAGGGTAAATCGCTCTCGTACGCATCAAATAGCACCCAAACTTGGGATAAGTTGGCAACGGTGTATAAAGGTTCCCCGCGCATCAGATAATCGCCGAGGTTAACCATTTTTTCCAGCACAATGCCGCTCACATCTGCCCGGATGTCAAAGGTTTCCTGGGGTTTGCCGGCTTGTTCGATGGCGTCTATCTGCTTGTCGGTGAGTTTCCAATATTTTAGTTTTTCGCGAGCCGCGTTGTACAAAGCGGGCGTCGTGTTTTTCAGTTTGATCGCCTGGAAGAGTTCTTCCTGCGCGGTGACCAACTCCGGGGAATAGATTTTGGCGATAACTTGCCCTTTCGTTACGGGTTCACCGGTGAAATTGACCAACAGCCGTTCGATCCGTCCCGGCAGGTGCGCGGATTGCGTAAAGATTTGTCGTTCGTCGGCGGCCACTTTGCCGTTCAGGCGAATCGTTTTAGTCACTGCGCCGTGCTGCACCTCTGAGGTTTCTACCTGCGCCAGGTGCATAGCGGTGGCGCCCATTTTGACGGCATTGGGATCGAGATCTGCATCCAGATTTTCTTCTAAAGGTATTAAATCCATGCCGCAAATCGGGCACTTGCCGGGCTTGGGCTGTCGTACTTGCGGATCCATTGAGCAGGTCCAGACGGCGCCACCTGCCTGTTCCGATTCATGCTCATGCACATCGGCAGTATTACTTCCGCCAAAAAACCATTTACCCAGCAATAAACCAATCGCAAGCATTATGATACCAACTATGATGTATTTGCCTGTTTTTTTCATAATATTATTGCTTCAATTTTTACAGGAAAAATTATCAGGTGTGGCGAACCTCTCCGGTCTGCCACACCTTTTTATGATATTAACTTTCCTTGATCACCAAATCCATACCGCATACCGGGCATTTGCCGGCTTCGTCGTAGGTTTTCTCGCCTTCACACTTCATCGGACAGTAATAGACTTCAGCCGCTTTTGCTTCACCCGATTCGGTGGCTGCCGGCGTATCGTGGTCGTGTCCGGCATGCTCGTCGGTTTTCGCGTTTCCGCCGCAGGCGGTTACAAAAAACAGCGCAGCCGCAAACAGGCTGAGGGTCAGTACATTTTTTACATTCTTCATTTGAGTTTGATTTTAATGTTAAAAAAATATAGCTCGGCGACTAAAGCGCGCCGTTATTCATTAATCAGATTTTTAGCTGCTAAATATTCCAATTGCGCATAAGCGATCAGGTAATCTTTTCTCGCCGCTTCGCTCAGGAGGCGATATTGCAAAAGCATTTGCTCTGTGCGCAACACTTCTGCAAAATCGGCGCCGGAATTGGCGTAAGCCGCCATCAATAATTCCAACGCCGTTGCAGTTGCTTCAGTTTGTTTTGTAAATAGTTCCAGGCGTTGGCGGGCATTGTCCAAATCATAACGCGCCTGTGCCCATTGGCTTTCCAGGTTGTTTATGACATTTTTTTTCATCTGTTCTGCAGATTGCTGCATCAATATGGTTTCCTGTTCGATTGCATCATATTTTTTGCGCCAGATGGGTAAACTAACCCCCACCATTGGCATCAGCATATCATTACCTGCGTCCATTTCCGATTGGGGCATAATCATGTATTGTAAACCTAATTCTATCATTGGTAAGCGTTCTTTCGCCACTACTTTTTGCTGTAACTCAAAAGCGCGGCGTTCGGCTTCCAGCGTTTTTATTTTGGGATTTGCTGACAAGCTATCCGGGGTAGTCCAGGCATAAAAATCCGGCAATAACAAAGTATCTGGAAGAAAAATCGCCTCTTCGGAAGCCCGATTGAGTAGTTTATTGAATAAAAATTGCAATGGATATCTCCGATCTTTAAATAACTGCAGGTCCGTATTTAATTCATTGCGTTCGATTTGCACGCGCACCACGTCCACCATTGGACCACTTCCTGCCTGAAACTTCGCCTGTGCCAATTGCTCATAGGAATCATAATATTTTAATTTTCCTATAATAATTTCAATATTTTTTTCTACTTCATATACTTCGTAATATATTTTCTTGATTTCAAAAAAGAGCGTATTGCGACTGTCCTGCCAAGCCATAAATTGTACCTGCGCCATTGCTGCTGCCGCGTCTTTCCTGGCTTCCAGCGTGCCAAACCAGGGGAACAACTGCCGCAGCGTGAGTTGCGCCCGTTCTTGCGGTACCATGCGATTGGCGATCACCGCCGCCGAAAACATGGGGTCGGGCAATGCCCCTACCTGGGGTACCTTTTGCAAAGCGGCTTCAAACTGAAGATACCTGGATTTTAGCTCCGGGTTTTGCTCAGCAGCAATTTGTAAATAATCTTGTAATGATTGTGAATAGACTCCTGTTGCAATAAAAAGAAATACGCAAAAGTATATTGCTTTTGGAAATAAACTGTCTTTCATTTTATTTTCTCTTTAGAAATATGATTAAATTCCTCCGGTTGTTAGTCACTTTTAAATATTTAAGCGCTAAAATCTAATTTCCGTACGACCCTCTCCCTCCACATCGCCTGAAACACCGGCACCACAAACATGGTCATCATTTGTATAATCATCCCACCGAAGGTAGGAATCGCCATCGGCACCATGATGTCCGCGCCTTTCCCGGTGGAAGTAAGGACAGGAAGCAAAGCAATAATGGTCACTGCAGTAGTCATAACCGCCGGGCGCACCCTCTTTTTGCCAGCCATCACCACTGCTTCGCGCACCGCAGGCACCGTTTTGGGGTCTTGCTCTTCAAACACCTGATGAATATAGGTGCCCATCAGCACGCCATCATCGGTGGCAATGCCAAACAAGGCAATAAAGCCTACCCAAACCGCCACGCTCAGATTGATCGGGTGAATCTGAAACAGATCGCGCATGTTGACATCCGCTATGGAAAAATCCAGAAACCATTCTTGCCCATATAGCCAGATCATGATAAATCCGCCGGCAAAAGCGACAAATACCCCGGAAAAGTGGATCATCGAAGCAATGATTGTGCGAAATTGCATGTAAAGCAAGAGGAATACCACAAGCAAACTCAATGGAATCACGATCATGAGGCGCTTGGTGGCACGCACCTGGTTTTCGTAATTGCCGGTAAAGCGGTAGGTCACACCCGCCGGAATTTCCAATTGGCCGCGTTCGATTTTGGCTGCAATAAATCGCTCGGCTTGTTCCACTACATCTACTTCCGCAAAGCCCTGCTTTTTGTCAAAAATAACATAGCCAACGAGAAACGTATCTTCGCTGCGAATCATCTGTGGACCGCGCTTGTACTGTAATGTTGCCAATTCGCCCAAGGGTACTGATACGTTGGTCGGTGTAGGAATCAACACTTTTTGCAAATCTTCGGGGTCTTCGCGCAACTCGCGGGCGTAACGCACGCGCACGGCGTAGCGCTCCCGACCTTCTACGGTTGTTGTCAATGGCATCCCGCCAATTGCAGAGGAAATCGCCGTTTGCACATCCTGTATCGTCAAGCCGTAGCGGGCAATGGCAGCGCGATTGATCGCAAATTCGAGGTAAGGCTTTCCGACGATGCGGTCGGCAAAAACTGAGGCAGGTTCTATCATCGGCACTTCCTGTAAAATGCTTTCCAGTTCCAGACCAAATTTTTCGATGGTTTCCAAATCAGTACCATACACTTTAATCCCCATCGGCGCCCGCATGCCGGTTTGCAGCATCACCAGACGCGTTTGAATCGGTTGCAGTTTGGGGGCAGAGGTCATACCCGGAATTTTGGAAACCTTGATGACTTCCTGCCAAATGTCGTCCGGGGATTGAATATGTGGTCGCCACTGCCGAAAATACTCACCCTGGGGGTCAGGAATCAGGCTATCCCTCGGAATTACCCGAAAATCCTGGCTTTTCGGATGATAGATTTCACCATTAATAAGCTCGTAATTACCCTGTTTGTCCACCTTAAAGCGCATCCGGTGACCGTTTTCATCCAGGATGTATTCGGAACGATAATTGATCACATTTTCAAACATCGAAACCGGTGCAGGATCGAGTGCGGAATTGACACGCCCCCATTTCCCGACGGTTATTTCCACTTCAGGAATACCGGATACCAGCATATCCAGTTGGCGAATGGTGGCTACATTTTCTTCCACGCCGGCGTGCGGCATGGTAGTGGGCATCAGCAGGAAAGCGCCTTCGTCCAGTGCCGGCATAAATTCTTTACCCACTCCCGGAAATTTGTGCACCAACGCGGACCACACGTGGGTTTGCCGAATTCCCAAGCCCCCCGCCGCCCAGCCAAAGATGCGTTCTGCTCCTTGCCAAATCGTTAATCCGAAAAGCACTGTGAAAATTGGCAATAATAAAAACAGGAGTTTATGGCGCAGGCACCAGCGAAGAATTGGTTCATAAAAGTAAATAAACGACAGCATCGCACCCAAAACAACGGTAATCAGGGCAGCGACAAAGAGATAATTCGTCCAGACGCTGTTTTGCGCGCCCAGCGGCAGCCACTCATGATTCAACACCCCTGTAGTGAGCAACAGGGCAATGGAAACATTTATAATATTCTGCCAATTCCATTTACTTTTTGAATAAAAATCAGCCAGCAAATTATTCACACCAAAAGCAATCAGCGCCCACGATATGCTACTTTTGTAAAAAATAATAAAAATAACTCCAGCAACAATCAATGCAATATTCCAGATCCGACTCCATCGCTTTTGTTCCAAACGAATAGAAAAAACCTGGTACGCCAGGGTTGGTAACACCACCACGCTTAGGAAAAACGCGGCAACCAACGCAAAGGTCTTGGTAAATGCCAGGGGTTTAAATAGTTTACCTTCGGCGGCTTCCATCGCAAACACAGGCAGAAAGCTGACCACCGTAGTTGCCAGTGCTACCATAACCGCCGAAGAAACCTCGGCAGTAGCCGCACGAATGACGGAGAGAAGTCTGTTGCCATTAGCGTCTTTATTTTCCGGCAATTCTAAATGACGTATCATGTTTTCTACCAGCACAATACCGACATCCGTCATCACGCCAATGGCAATGGCAATACCGGAAAGCGCAACAATATTGGCATCCACACCGAAGTAGCGCATTCCGATAAAAGTGAGCAGTACCGCAAGTGGCAGTAATGATGATATAATAAAAGCCGCCCGCAGATTTAATACCACGACAATAATTACAATAATGCTAATGATTGTTTCTTCGGTCAGAGCAGCTTCGAGGGTGCCCAGTGTTTCCTTAATAAGCCCTGTCCGATCATAAAATGGCACGATTGTCACCTTGGAAACCGTACCATCGGCCAGAATTTTGGAAGGCAAACCAGTGCTGATTTCCTCGATTTTTTCTTTCACATGCTTGATCACCTGCATGGGATTGGAGCCATAACGAGCAACAACCACACCGCCAACTGCTTCCGCGCCGCCTTTGTCCAAGCCACCGAGACGAGTTGCAGGTCCGAACGATACTTTTGCCACCTCCCGGATGCGGATTGGGGTATTGTTGCGCACGGCGACGACTGCTTCCTCCAGATCGTTCAGGTTTTTGATGTAGCCTAATCCCCGAATTAAATATTCCACCCGATTCAGTTCGATGGTTCGGGCGCCTATGTCCTGGTTGCTGTTGCGCACAGCGTTCATGATATCCATAACACTAACCCGCGCCGCGCGCATCGCGTCAGGATTAATATCCACCTGATATTCTTTGACGTAACCGCCCACTGCAGCGACTTCTGCGACACCCTCGGTACCGGAAAGGGCGTACTTTACATAAAAATCCTGAATGCTGCGCAATTCCTGAGGATCCCAGCCACCCACGGGCTCGCCGGTCGTGGGATCGCGCCCCTCAAGGGTATACCAAAAAATCTGCCCCAGCGCCGTGGCATCGGGTCCAAGCGTGGGCTGCACGCCTTCCGGCAAAGTGCCAAGCGGCAAAGAATTTAGTTTTTCCAGAATGCGACTGCGCGTCCAGTAAAATTCAGCATCTTCGTCAAAAATGATGTAAATAAAGGACATGCCGAACATCGAAGTGCTACGAATGTCTTTGACTTTGGGAATCCCCAGCAGCGCAGTGGTCAATGGATAAGTGACCTGATCTTCTACATCCTGTGGGCTACGCCCTTCCCAAGCAGTAAACACAATCTGCTGATTTTCACCAATGTCAGGAATGGCATCTACCGGCACAGGATCGCGCGGCAGCCAGGCGCTTTGCCAGTTAAACGGTGCGGTTGCAATGCCCCAGGCCACGAAGCCCAGCAACACCAGCCAGGCAACCAGCCGGTTATTCAAAAAATAGGAAATAATTTGATTTAACATCATTACATTGATTTGCCAATGAGCTATTGAGAGAATTTGCTGCTGCCGAAAGCAAAAGCCAGGCGCAACTTCAACAATCAATTGAAAGTCAGGGCAAAACAATGAATTCTAACAGAGGAAGGATTGAACGAGCACGCGAACGCGCTTACCAATTAAGGGAGGTTTGAGGTTTTTGAATTTTTGGGGAACTATTGTTGCAAACAGTAAAAGGCGTGTATTTTCAAAAACAGGCATTACAAATACAACAGGAGTGAAGTCTTTGACAACATCCTTCCCAAAAGTAGCCTGATGCTCCTGCCCTTTTACGATTTTGGATTCGTCATCGCAGCAATCGCGTTCGTCCTGCATCTGTTGGTGCATCGGGCAGGCTGCTACAGCTTTGTGATCGCAGGTTTGGGCTTCCGAAAAAAACGCAAAGTTTTTTACCTCACCCCCGCAATAGTGGAGATTCACTCCGAACGAGAGCGATGTGAGTAACATTAATGCAGAGAGCGATATGGAAGCCAATAGTTTCATTTCAATCTGCAAAATAACAAAAATTAAACCATATGATGCAATCTGTGCTCTGTTACTAATTCGTTAATCTTAAAAAAATGCTCAAAAGCCCAGTCGGATTCCTACGCCATTGCTGTTGACACCAACAGTTATCCCAATAGCCTGCATTTTGTACAAGGTGTAAACCTCCTCGTTGTATTTTTCGACGGCTTTTTTTTGAAAACGATTCGACAGCAACTGGAATGCTACCCCACCGCCGATGCCCCCTAAGCCGATTCTCAACAGCTTACCACCGGTTTGCATGTCTTCAGGTTGAATCAAAAGCCCGGAAAAGCAAAAAAGCCCACCAATCGTGTAACTAACGATACTCACCTGATCAGTCAGAACTGCCAGTCGAATCTGGTCGTACGCCTGCGGATAATCGGACATAAACCATTCCATCACGGATAGGTTCATGCGTTTGCCGTCTAATAAATAAGTGCTGCCAAGAAAGCCGGGAATCCTGATAATGGTATCCCTGGCAATTTGATGGTAGGTATTTTGAGCCTGTACCTGCCCAAACAATAAGACGCAAAGACACAGACAAAGAAGATGTTTTATCATAGTATGAAGGGTTAACCCCGGCAGGCTTGAAGTAATCCGCCGGGGTTGGCATTTATTCTCGTTGCCCGGTCGGCGTCGGGCGATCTGTTGCGCCGTTGCTGATTGTATGCCCAAAGAAAACAGCATTCATAAACAACTTGTTGGTACCAAACCAAAATGCGCGGAAATTGGGATTGTCAGCAAAGTTAATCACTTTACCATCGCCAACGCCCGTCACAGTTACATAAGCTGTATTTTTGATCAAATCCAGATTTTTTTGATTGGCATAGCCGCTCAGCAAAGGTTTGCTGCCGTGCAGCAAGGGTGTAGCATAAGCGTTTTTGGCTGGTTCCATAAAGAAATTGCCCTCGCGATACACCGGCATCCTATCGCGGTGTAAACCAAAACAAAGTGGATGCGACAGGTCAAGCTGCGCCTCAAAAATGGAGCCCGGAATGCTGGATGCCCCAAAATCTTCCTGCAACATGCCATACGAACGGCGCTCGTTGTCGTTGTTATGGCGTTTGAGCTCTACCGAAGATAAGCCCTTGCCACGCAACCATTGCGCCGCATTTTGCATGGCGATGATCGTACCGCCCGCTTGCAGCCAATCGCGGAGTTTGTCCACGCCGTTTTGTGAAATATCATTGTAATTGCCGGTGGCCATTACAATCACGTTGTAGCGGTTCAGATCAAAACGATTAAACGAGCCGACATCGCCTTTAGTGACAGAAATATGAAAACGCTGATCGAGTAGGTGCCACACCTCGCCGATGTCGTTGGAATTCACGCCACTGCCTACCAAAAGCAATATTTTGGGTTGTTTTAAAAGTGCAAAATTGCGGCTGCCCAAGTCAATACCACTTGGCGTCAAACCGGTAGAAGCTGCATCAATCGGGACACCAAATGTAGCGGAAGCCTCTTGCACCAATTGATAAATCTCGTCAGAGCTTTGGGTCTGTCCCTGCACCACTGGTATCATCACCGTACCAGCGCCGTATGTTTTCTTGCCATCCGAGAAACCCTCCATAGCGACTTTCGCGCGCAAGCCATGTTCCATCAGGTAATTAGCCGCCGCCGGAGCGTAGTAGTGATCCCAGTTGAGCAGGTAAGCGTAGTTGCTGCGTTGCGCAGTGCCCTGCATCATCGGCGCTTGTTCAATCTTTTTGCCTTTGAGGCTACCATCGGCGATGCCGGTGTACGGCAGGTTGAATGCCATCGGCAAAGTCCAGGAAGAAATATCATAGAACAAACTGTCTTCAAACGTCAATTGAGTTTCAAAAATACCGCGAATGAGCTTGTACTGCGGCTGATCGGTCGGCACCACATAAGCGCTGCCCGGCTCAAAGGTATTGCCGCCGGCAGTTGTTTTTTTTGACAATTCATACACTTCGATTTTGTGCATCAGCAAAATATCGAGGAAATGATTCAACCGTGCCGGATCGTACGGATCACCAAAGATATAAGCCCGATTTTTATCGGATTTAGCTTCACTAACCGCATTTTTGTAAAAATCACGCTGGTATTCGAGCAATTCCTGACGCATTTCGGTTAAAGCCTTATGCGTGGAAAGCGCCGTTGTTACTTGATTGCGAATCGTTGCCGGGAAAGTCAAAATGCCGTTGTCGCTTTCCTGGGCATGACCGCGCGAACTGGCTTGTTCAAACAAAATACCGATAGCGCCGTTGGCGTCGGGATAGGTAGAGCCTTTACCGTAGTAAAAGTCATCGTAACTTTCCTGTGTGAAATAAAGCGACCCGATTTTGTCGAGCGCTGCAGCATGGTAATTCCCGATTTTGGCGGTCAATTCCTGATTCAACTTGGGCGTAATCGGATTGGTACGCGAAGGCACACCGGGCATAAAGAAAAAGGTAGAACTAGTACCCTGCTCATGATGATCGGTGAGCACATTCGGCTTCCACTCGTGGAAGGTTTTAATGCGACCGCGGCTTTCTGGGTGCTGCACAGGCAGCCAGTCGCGGTTGAGGTCAAACCAGTAGTGATTGGTGCGCCCACCGGGCCAGGCTTCGCTGTATTCGCGGTCGGTAGGATCGGCGGTTACACTATAGTTTTTGTGTACGGTTGCCCAACTGGCGAAGCGATTAAATCCGTCAGGGTTGTAACAAGGGTCGAGCAAAATCACCACATTGTTCAGCAATTGCTCGATTTCAGAACTCTTTCCAGCCGCCAGATAATATGCCACCAGCGGCGCAGCGTTGCCACCACTTGGCTCGTTGCCATGAATGCTGAAGCCTTGGTATAACACTACCGGTGTACTTGCCAAATCTACATTTCCAGACTTTGAAGGATCTGCCAATGCTTGATGGCGTGCTTTAATATCTTCGATCCGTTGCTGGTTTTGCTCAGAAGTAATAATGATATATACCAACGGGCGCTGCTCATAAGAGCGAGCATATTCCACCAGTTTGAAGCGTGGCGACTTTTCCGCCAGCATTTTGATGTACTGGTTTTGGCGATCGTGCGTCAGGTGCCATTCTCCAATTTGAAAGCCGAAGAATTGTTCCGGAGTAGGGATGGATGGATCGTATTCAATATCCGGCAGATAGTACGTTAATGGATGTTTGTTGTTGATCGGTGTTTGCGCAAAAAACGAAACAGTATAGACAACCATTAGTGTTGTCAATAGCATTAGGCGTTTCATCAGATAATATTTTTTCGATTTCTGAATAGAGCTTATCACATTATTTGACATTTTGAAAAGAA
>CAZQTF010000127.1:0-3414 GCA_964596135.1 uncultured Saprospiraceae bacterium
GGAAGTCGCTTTTAAATTGCTGAAAAACAATCTGATTGACTATGCGGGCACTGATTTGCACCACGATCGCCACGCCGATCTGCTGCAGGAAGTGTTGCAGGACAAAAAAGCGCTGGAAATTTTATCCTCCTTCGAATTCGCAAATATGGCACTGACTGAAGAATTCAATATTCCGCAAAAAGAGCCTAAATGATAGGCACTCAGAGGCCAGCCAGATGCAAGTACCAATAAAAAAACTTCTCTCCATGCGAAAAATATTGGCACAAACACAACGCCTCCTGTTGCTGCTTGGTTTGTTGTGGCTGAGCGCCTGCGTAACCCATAAGGAATTGATCAATTTTCAGGGCGACGCATTGCCTTTGAATAAGCCGGAAGATATTCTCAACTTGATCAATCTGGAAATCCAGCCGGAAGATTTGTTGCACATCACGGTGCACAGCAGCAACGAAGAAGCCGTAAAACCATTTAGCCTGAATGCCGGGCAAAATGGCGCTGGCGGCGGAAACATGCTGATGCAACAGGGCGCGATTGGTGGCAATGCACTCGAATTATTCTCCGGCTATTTCGTTGATCGGGAAGGCTTTATTGACTTTCCGGTGCTGGGGCGCGTTCCGGTTGCCGGTCTTACGCTCGAAGAGGCGAAGTTCAAGATATTGGATATGCTGCAAACGTATCTGAATGATGCGGTTGTCAATATCCGCTTTTTAAATTTTAAAATAACGGTGCTCGGCGAAGTGAATTTGCCCGGTACGATCCGTCTCACCAACAAGCGGGTTACTTTGCTCGAAGCTATCGGTCTGGCCGGCGATCTGACTTCTTATGCCAATAGAACCAATATTCTCGTCATCCGTGAACGCGAAGGCAAACGCACATACGAGCGCCTGAATCTGCAGGACAATAGCATCTTTGTATCGCCTTATTTTTATTTGATGCAAAACGATGTGGTATATGTAGAACCCCTTCGCGCCAAAACCGCTACCACCGCCGATCTGGTACAGCGCATTATTTCCTATACTTCGGCGGGATTATCATTGGTAACCCTCATCTTAACTTTGTCCCGATAAGGCAATGGCTGATAGCACGGCTATGACCTGCAATCAAATTTAAATGGAAAAAGAAATATTGAATCATATCAACGACCGTTCCGAAGAAGGAATAGATATTCGGGAACTGCTGTTCCTTTTGTTGCGCAACTGGTACTGGTTTGTTTTTGGGTTGGTGGTCGCCCTGACCGGCGCCTGGCTGTATCTGCGTTATACAGTGACGATTTATGGCGTGCGGGGTAGCTTGCTGATTCAAAGTGATATGTACAACAAACCCTCCCTGACCGAAGAAGCGATTCTGGCAGACCTGGGCTACCAGACCTACTCTAACGTTGCCAACGAACTACAGGTGCTCAAATCCCGGAGTCTGATGCTGCGGGTGGTAGATTCCCTGAATCTTCACACCACCTGCGTCCTGGAAGGGCGCATCAAAAACACCGAAGTATATAAAAACGCTCCCGTTCGCATCCAACAACTGGATTCTACCTACATTATTTACGGGGTGTCCTTTCGGCTTGTGCCACAAGCATCAGGGAAATTTACCTTGTTTACTGAAAACAACGATACGCTGAACGGGCAGTTTGACGTTCCGTTTTATTACAAAGGCGGCAATTGGGTTATTCACGAGCAGAGCGGTTTAAATGAAACAACGCCCGTTCAAATCAGAGTGAGCAATCCTGAATCGGTTGCACGTAGATATTCCGGCGCACTGAATATCAAAGTATTGGATTTCACCAACGTGCTGACCATCAGCCTCGATGACCCCGTGCCCGACAAAGCGATTGACATTATCAATACGCTGGTAACAGTGTACAATCAAAGTATTTTGGATGACAAACAGCTTTCCGGGCAGAAAACGCTGGCATTTATTGAAGAACGGCTCCAGTTTATCACCGATGAGTTGTATGATGTTGAAAAAGACGTCGAAACCTTCAAAAAACAAAAAGACATTCCGGTAGAATTATCCACGCGGGCGTCTGATTATCTTTCCCAGGTCAGCATGCAGGATCAGGCGCTGGTAGATATTGAGTTGCAATTATCCTTCTTGGACGATATTGAAAAATTCCTGACAAATGAGTCCAATCGCCTCAAACCGCTCCCGGTTACGGCAGAAGTGCTGACCGGCACGTTGTCTTCACTGGTCACCGAGTACAATCGCCTTATTTTTGACCGCGAACGACTTATGAGTGCGGCAACTCCCAACAATCCGGTCGCGCAGGCAAATGTCGAACAATTGAACTACCTGCGGGAAAATATCCTTCTGGGGGTACGCCGTACCCGCACGGAATTGGATGCCCGCCGCAAGCAAATTCAAAAGCGTATCGCGCCAATTGAAAATCGCATTCAATCCATTCCTACCAACGAACGCGAGCTATTGCAGATCATGCGCCAGCAGAAAATCAAGGAAACACTCTTCCTGTATCTCTTGGAAAAGCAGGAGGAAACGGCACTGACGCTCGCCGCTCAGGTGTCCAACTCCAAAATTATAGATGCACCGATCAACACGGGGCCTGTTTCGCCGAATACAAGACAGATATACCTGTTTGCCTTTTTGCTGGGCATTACCCTGCCGGGCGGCATTGTGTTGTTGCGAAAAACATTAGACAACAAAATCTACTCAGAGCGGGATATTCGACAACTTACCAATACGCCCTTCCTGGGTGCGATCGGGCAGCCCCGAAGGGAGGAAAATCTGGTCGTCCGACGGAATAGCCGTTCGTCGGTAGCAGAAGCATTTCGTTTGTTGCGCACCAATCTACAGTTTGTCACCGCCGGCGAAGAACAATTGCGCATCCTCGTTACTTCCGGGGTAAGCGGGGAAGGTAAAACCTTTGTGACTGCCAACCTCGGCGCTACGCTCGCCCTGTCGGGGAAGCGTACTATTGCGCTCGGACTCGACCTGCGCAAGCCCAAGCTGGCAAAATATCTCATGGACAGTGTCCCAACGGTTGGTGTGACCAATTACTTGGTCGGGGAAGCGAAAATAGAAGATATCATCGTGCCTACCGGCATGGAAAATTATTTTCTGATCGCCAGCGGTCCTATTCCGCCCAATCCTGCTGAACTGCTCATTGGCGAGCGCATGGAGCAATTGATGTCCTATCTGCGGGAGCATTTCGATTGTATTATCATGGACACTTCTCCGGTCGGGCTGGTAACCGACGCGCTGCTGCTGAGCGAACACGTGAATGCCACGCTGTTTGTAGTGCGCTTTGGCAAAACTGTCAAAGGCGCGCTGCGGATTATTGACGACATATATCGCGAAAAGAAATTGCCGCGACCCGGTATTTTGCTCAACGGCATAAAGGCATCCAGAGGTTATGGCTACGGCTATGGTTATGGTTACGGCTATGGCTACGGTTATGGCTAT
>CAZQTF010000127.1:3514-11426 GCA_964596135.1 uncultured Saprospiraceae bacterium
AAAAAGAAATAAAAAAGGTGTGTTGTTAAAAAAAAAGATAAATCCACCCATTATTGATAGGTGTGATAAATAAATTGAGGTAAATATTCAGTAAAATTAATATTGGATTGAAAAATATTTTAGTTACCGGTGCAGATGGATTTATAGGAAGTCATTTAGTAGAAAGATTAGTACAGGAAAACTACCGGGTACGAGCTTTTTGCTATTATAACTCTTTTAACTCCTGGGGCTGGCTGGATACTTTTCCCAAAAGCATTCTCGATGAAATCGAGATTTTTATGGGCGATATTCGCGACCCCAATGGCGTCCGCACCGCGATGCAAGGGATAGATACGGTTTTTCATCTGGCAGCGCTGATAGCGATTCCTTTCAGCTACCATTCGCCGGATTCCTACATTGATACCAATATTAAAGGCACGCTGAATGTGCTACAGGCAGCGCGCGATCATGGCGTCAGCCGCGTTCTGGTCACTTCTACTTCCGAAGTGTATGGCACTGCCCGGTACATACCCATAGACGAGCAGCACCCGCGTCAGCCGCAGTCGCCCTATTCGGCTTCCAAAATCGGGGCGGATTGTATCGCGGAATCTTTCTATCGTTCTTTCGAACTGCCGGTCACGATCGTCAGACCCTTCAATACCTACGGACCCCGCCAGTCGGCGCGTGCGGTCATTCCAACGGTGATTACCCAGTTGTTAAGCGGAATAGAAGACATCAAACTGGGCGATTTGCGCCCAACCCGTGACTTTTTGTATGTAAAAGATACCGTGAGCGGTTTTCTGGCGATTGCCAATTGCGACCAATTAATCGGCGAAGACTGCAATATTGCAACACAATCGGAATTTGCCATTGTAACACTGGCGGAGGAACTGATCCGGCAAATTAATCCGCATGCTCGGATCATTGTGGAGGAACAACGCCTGCGACCGGAGAAAAGTGAAGTGTTCCGACTTTATGGTTCCAATGAAAAATTGCGGGCGCTGACCGACTGGACGCCACAGTACGCCCTACCAGAAGGTTTGACAGAAACAATTGCCTGGTTTTCAGAAAAAGAAAATCTGCGTGCCTATAAAGCCGCCGTTTACAATGTCTGATCGCTTTATTTCCGATACCATTCAATTCATTCGGGCACAGTACCCCGGGCAGGAACGAATCGCCCTGCACGAGCCTCGGTTTAATGGCAACGAAAAAAAATACCTGCTGGAAGCCATTGATTCTACGTATGTATCTTCTGTTGGTATTTTTGTAGATCGCTTCGAGCAGATGATCGCTGCTATTGCCGGTACCCAACGTGGCGTAGCGGTGGTGAATGGCACCGCAGCGTTGCAGATTGCGCTTCAACTGGCGGGTGTACAACGCGATACCGAGGTGATCACCCAGGCACTTACATTTGTTGCGACTTCCAACGCTATTGCCTACACCGGGGCTGTGCCGGTGTATGTGGATGTGGATGTGGATACCATGGGACTTTCGCCGGAAGCGCTTGCCCGCTTTCTGCAAACATACGCCGAGCCGAGAGCGGATGGCACCTACAATAAAAAAACGAATCGGAAAATTACCGCCATCCTGCCGATGCACACCTTCGGGCATCCCTGTCGAATTGACGAAATTGTAACAATCGCAGAAAAATATGGCATTCCGGTCGTCGAAGATGCCGCCGAATCGCTGGGGAGCTATTATAAAGGGCAACACACCGGAAGTTTCGGACTGGTGAGCACATTTTCGTTTAATGGCAATAAAACCGTTACGTGTGGCGGCGGCGGAGCCATTGTTACCAATTCGGAAGAACTCGGGAAATTAGGCAAACACCTGACCACAACCGCCAAAAAGCCCCACCCCTGGGAATACGACCATGATCGGTTGGGCTACAACTACCGCATGCCCAATCTCAATGCGGCATTGGCCTGCGCGCAGTTGGAGCAGTTGGATGCTTTTGTGCAAAACAAACGCGAACTGGCGCTTCTTTACCAGGAACATTTCGCTGCCCGGGGAATCAAATTTAAAACCGAACCGCCCCACAGCCGCTCCAATTACTGGCTGATGGCAATTGAACTGGAAAACCGGCAAGAAAGAGATCTGTTTCTCGAACAAACCAATAGACAAGGTATTGGTACCCGACCGGTCTGGAAGTTGATGAACAAACTACCCATGTACGCAGCATGCCAACACGATGGACTGGAAAATTCGCAGTACCTGGAAGACCGCATTGTAAATCTTCCGAGTAGTGTCAGAATCTAAAGGCATATTGGTCGGCTATTCCGGTCATGCCTACGTGGTAGCGGAAGCAGCGATACTCAGCGGTGTAAAACTGATCGGTTATTTTGAAAAAGAGCAAAAACAGCGAAATCCTTTTGCCATTCCCTTTCTGGGAAGCGAACAGGACGCCCTGCTGCTGCCGCAATACGTTGATAAAGGTGTGATTCTGCCGGGCATCGGCGATAACAAATTGCGAAAAAAAATATTAATGCATCTCCTCCGCGCTGGATTTTCACTGGCTACCGTTGTTCATCCAAAATCTTCAATATCTGCGCTGGCAAAAACAGGCAACGGAAGTTTTGTGGCAAACGGAGCCATCATTAATGCTTTCGCGGCAATCGGAAATGGCTGTATCGTCAATACCGGCGCAATCGTGGAGCACGAGTGTATGCTGCGCGATTATGTGCACGTAGCGCCAGGCGCGGTGCTGGCTGGCAATGTGTTTGTAGAAGAAGGAAGTTTCATCGGCGCGAATGCCGTTGTGCGCCAACATATTCGCATTGGCAAATGGGCAACCATCGGCGCCGGGGCTGTGGTGGTAAAAGATGTGCCCGATCATGCCATCGTTGTTGGTAACCCTGCCAAAGAATTGTCCTGATGTCCAAAACCATCATTATTGCAGAAGCCGGTGTCAATCACAACGGCGACATAGCGCTGGCAAAGCGGCTGGTGGAGGTGGCGGCGCAAGCCGGTGCAGACTTTGTCAAATTTCAGACTTTCCAGGCAGAGAAAATCGTAAGCATTGCCGCTAAAAAAGCCGATTACCAGATTGCCAATACCGGAAAGGCAGACGAAGGGCAGTTGGCTATGCTGAAAAAGCTGGAATTGGACCGCGACATGCACGAAGCGCTCATCCGGCATTGCCGGCAGCACGGCATTCAGTTTCTTTCAACGGCTTTTGACCTCGACAGCATTGACTTGCTGGGCGAATTGAACCTGCCGTTATACAAAATTCCTTCTGGGGAGATTACCAATTTGCCCTATCTGCGCAAAATTGGCGGTATGCAAAAACCGGTGCTTCTTTCTACCGGCATGGCGGATCTGGGGGAAATCGAAGATGCTTTGGCAGTGTTGCAAATGGCAGGATTATCGTTGGATCAAATCACCGTTTTGCATTGCAATACCGAATATCCGACGCCGTTTGAGGATGTCAACCTCGAAGCCATGCGCACTATTCAACACGCATTTGGCGTAAAAATCGGGTATTCCGATCATACATTGGGCATCGAAGTGCCGATCGCCGCAGTAGCGCTGGGGGCAACGGTCATCGAAAAGCATTTTACCCTCGACCGCAACATGACGGGTCCCGACCACAAAGCATCTCTGGAACCACAGGAATTACAGGCAATGGTGCGCGCCATTCGCCATATCGAAAAAGCTTTAGCCGGTAACGGCAGAAAACAGCCCTCGGCTTCCGAACAAAAAAACAGCGTCATTGCCCGCAAAAGTATCCATCTGAAAACGGCGGTCGCCCAGGGGCAGTTGCTGGAAGCCACGCATCTGATCGCGCTTCGCCCGGGCGATGGCATCTCGCCGATGGATTGGGATCGAGTCATTGGAATGCAAGCAAAAGTAAACCTGGAAGCAGGGCACAAATTATCGTGGAGCGATCTGCAGTGAGCCGGAAACGAACTATCTGCATTGTCACCGGAACCAGAGCTGAATTTGGGCTGCTGTACTGGCTGATGAAAGAAATAACAGACGACGAGGCACTCGAATTGCAACTGGTGGTCACCGGCATGCATCTTTCGCCGGAATTTGGGCTGACCTATCAAGATATCGAAGCGAGCGGTTTTCGCATCGCCAAAAAAATTGAAATCCTGCTCTCTTCGGATACGCCGGTTGGAATAGCCAAATCTATGGGGCTTGGGCTGATTTCCTTTGCGGAAGCTTTTGCCGAACTCAAGCCCGATTTACTTGTGTTACTGGGCGATCGCTTTGAGACGCTTGCCGCTGCTGCCGCTGCCACCGTGAGTCGTATCCCCGTCGGGCATATCCACGGCGGCGAAATCACGGAAGGAGTCATGGACGAAGCGTTCCGCCATGCCATCACCAAAATGTCGTGGCTGCACTTTACGGCGACCGAAGACTACAGAAACCGCGTCATTCAATTGGGCGAACACCCGGCGAGAGTCTTTAATACCGGCGCGCCAGGTTTGGATAATATCCGCCAACTTCCCTTGCTGGCCAAAAGCGAACTGGAAAAGGCACTCGAATTTCCATTAGGCAAACACAATTTGCTGATCACCTTTCATTCGGTGACGCTGGAACAAGCCACCGCGCAGCAACAATTTGCCCAATTGCTGCAAGCCCTGGATGATCTGAAAGATACCCATCTTATTTTCACGATGCCCAATGCTGATACCGATGGTCGGATTATCATGCAACAGATCAACGACTATGTTGCCCAACATCACCACAAAGCGCGTGCATTCACCTCTTTGGGACAATTAAAATACCTGTCGGCGCTGCAATACGTAGATGCCGTTGTGGGCAATTCTTCCAGCGGCTTGATCGAAGCGCCCAGTTTTAAAATCGCAACCGTCAACATTGGCGACCGGCAAAAGGGTAGAATCATGGCGGAGAGCGTGATCTCGTGCCCGCCGGAGCACGAAGCAATTCGGGCCGCTATTCAAAAAGCGCTTTCTCCGGCGTTCAAAACGGTTTTAGCCCGGGTACAAAATCCCTACGGGCAGGCGGGCGCCTCCACGCGGATCAAGGAAATATTGAAGTCGGCAGACCTGAGCACAGAACTGAAAAAAACGTTTTACAATGTGCCGATTCCAGTGGCAGAATAATGTTTGCTTTTCTTTTGCATGATTCATTTTGAAAAATATTTGATTCCATCCGCTGCAACCATTCGGGAAGCCCTGGGCGCCATTGATGCTTTGTCGGGCACTGCTGCGCTGACCGTTTTTGTGACCGATACTGCCGGGAAGGTCATTGGCTCGGTAACAGACGGCGATATTCGCCGGGGACTGATTCGCGGACGCCAACTGGAAGATGCCGTGACTACGGTGATGAATCCGGATTTTATCTGCCTGACCAGCAATGGCTACGGACCACAGGAAATCAAGGCAATCCGGGCAAAAGGAATTCAGTTGTTGCCAATTCTCGACGCCGCCGGGCGCATCAGTCGTCTGGTCAATTTACAGCAACAGCTTTCTTTTCTGCCGGTGGATGCGGTGATCATGGCCGGCGGAGAAGGAAAACGCCTCCGCCCACTGACCAACGAAATGCCCAAGCCTATGTTACCTGTTGGCGATAAACCGATTCTGGAACACAATATTGACCGATTGATTAAATATGGCATTAGCCATATCACCATTACACTGAATTATCTGGGGGAGCAAATCAAAGCTTATTTTGCCGATGGCACCAAAAAAGGAATCCAGATTTCGTATGTGGAGGAGCTTTTTCCTATGGGCACCGCCGGCGCACTGAGCCTGGCACCGCCGGGAGAACACGATACGCTGCTGCTCATGAATTCTGATTTGCTGACCAATCTCGATTTTGAGGATTTTTACGAAACTTTTGTCACCGAACAAGCCGATCTGGCGGTCGTCTGCATTCCTTACGAAGTAAAAATTCCTTATGCCGTCATGGAAACCAGCAATGGTAAGGTACACGCTTTCAAGGAGAAACCGACTTATACGTATTATTCCAACGCTGGCATTTATCTGCTGAAAAGAGAATTGATTGATCAGTTTATCCCGGCAGGACAATACTTCGATGCCACCGATCTGATGGAACAACTCATCCGGCAGGGGCGTACGGTCGTCAGCTATCCGCTTCATTCCTACTGGCTCGACATCGGCCGCCCCGAAGATTACGCACGGGCGCAGGAAGATATCAAACATATCCGGCTGTGAAGCCTGATTCATAACAAAGCAGTACATAACCAGGCATGCAATTTCTGGCGGTCATACCCGCACGGGGCGGTTCCAAAGGGGTTCCGGGTAAAAACATCAAACCCTTAGCCGGGAAACCTTTGATTTATTATACCCTCGAAGTCGCTTCCGCTATTTTCCCCTCGGTGGACATCTGCGTATCTACCGACGACGAAGCCATCGTGCAGGTGGTAGAAGCGTTTGGCATACAGGTGCCCTTCCTGCGACCAGCGGAACTGGCCACCGATCAAGCCGGCATGTATGAAGTGCTGCTGCACGCGCTCGATTTCTATGCGGCACAAGGTCGGACATACGACGCGCTCGTACTACTGCAACCTACTTCGCCGCTGCGGCAGGAACACCACGTGCGCGAAGCAATGCAATTGTTTTCTCAGGCAACAGATATGGTAGTATCGGTCAAAGAGACCAAAGCCAACCCCTATTACGTGCTGTTTGAAGAAAATACACAAGGGTATCTCGAACCCTCCAAAAAAGGAAATTTTATCCGGCGGCAGGATTGCCCCAGAGTGTATGAATACAACGGCGCCGTGTATGTGATGAATATCGCCTCCTTACGTCGGCAGCCGCCCCACGCTTTTACAGCAATTCGGAAATACCTTATGGATGAAAGAACTTCCCTGGATGTGGATACGCCTCTGGACTGGCTTTTCCTGGAATTTTTACTGGAGCAGGAAGGAATACCTGGGGAACATGCTTAAAGCGCTAACAATGGGGAAGTTGGCTGAATCAAAAAGTCCAATTTTCCCGCCTCAAAAATCATTTATACCATAGATGTATCCGGCGTGTGATGATCAACCGATTCATTACTGATATCATCGAATTCTTCCTCGGCGCCACCTTGCGGACCCTGCCCTTCAAAGCGCACTTTCAATCGCGCGTGGCCGGTATCCATGCCTGGCATACCCGCTTCAGCGGCTACCCGAGTGAGCTTATACAGCACCAGGCTGGTTTGATACGCTTCAGAACCCGCCATAATCTGTGTGTCGCGCCCTTTTTCATACAATTGTTCCAGGGGCAGTAGGATTTCGTTTAATTGCAGAAACAAAATATAGTCATTTTCCAGGTCATTTACAGTCAGGTAGTACGGCAGTACGGAAGGATTTTCACGGGCTACTTCGAGGGCATCCGCTACAAACAGCTTGTTGGAGCGATTAATTTTGACGAACTTTTTGCGCCCTTCCAATGTCAGTCCCAGCAAAAAAGGCATTCGGTAGCTGATTTCCTGAATCGCCTGCTTAATCGCAGTCACATCATCTGAGTTCAAGCGCGCATTCACGCGATTATTACCAATGTTAGTCATGATGAAAAATTTGTTTTTGTTAAAAAATAATTGAACCCATATCACTTTTTTCGACGAAGATCCTTTGGAAAAGTCACACCATTGTAAAATTTTTTCAAAAATTTTTATCCCCAAACACCCAATACCTATCACCCAATACCTATGACCCATGACCTATGACCCATGACCTATGACCCATGACCTATGACCTATGACCTATGACCCAACACCTATAATAAAGAGTATTCCGAAATACAATTGAATTATGTTTTGCACCCCCCAAACTATGTTTCAGATATAATTGGGGGTATTTCGAACTGCAATCAATGACAAATATTCTTTCGATTTATAGAATATGACCGAAATCTTTCACCAATTACTCCGGCTGCGTTCTTTTTTTAACCGCAAGGATAAACTACAGTATCTACTGTTGCTTGGCATGATGCTCGTGGGTGCTCTCCTCGAT
>CAZQTF010000128.1:0-11344 GCA_964596135.1 uncultured Saprospiraceae bacterium
TGGGCTGCGACCATATCAGCTACTTCGGGCATCCCGATGGCTTGCAGGGACTGGCACAGGCGGTACTGGAAGAGTAGTATTTTTCAAGCGCAATACCTGCGCTCACATGCAGACAAATATTGCCGGGCGACACTTCTACCAAAGGGCTGTCGCCCGAATTTTCTATCTGCAGCATGACAACAGATACTTTGTTTAACTTTTTTATGATATCCCCTCATTCCTACTTCAACAAGCTGACATTTTGGTGACAAAAATCACCCTCCCATTTTGATTTTCATCATCTGGTAAACTTTACACCAAGCCTACCTTGTGTGAAAATTTGATTGAACAGGTTTAACGGAAAACGGCGTCCTGATACACCGGGAAGCCGCATATCGAAAAACCGTAATACCGAATTAACCATGAAAGTTATTTTTTTACTCATTCTCGTCAGTTTGGTGATCGCGCTGGGGTTTCTGGCAGCTTTCCTGTGGGCAGTGCGCAGCGGTCAATATGACGACGATTACACTCCTTCCGTAAGAATATTATTTGATGATAAACAAACAGAAACAAAAAAATCTGAGTAATGGCACAAATCGAGAAATTCAGCTACGATAATGCGATAGTGCGCAAATTCGCTATTGCATCTGTCGCTTTTGGTATCATAGGAATGCTGGTAGGTTTGATCGCTGCTTTGCAATTGGTCTTTCCAGTGCTCAACCTGGATTTGCCGTACACCACTTTTGGTCGTATTCGCCCGCTGCATACCAACGCGGTAATTTTTGCTTTTGTGGGCAACGGTATTTTTATGGGGGTGTACTATTCTTTGCAGCGCTTGTTGAAAACACCGATGTACAGCAAGTTCCTGAGTGAGTTCCACTTCTGGGGCTGGCAAGCGATCATTTTGGCGGCAGCTATTACCTTGCCCTTGGGCATCACCAGTTCGCACGAGTATGCCGAATTGGAATGGCCAATTGACCTTGCGATCGCTGTAGTTTGGGTGGCTTTTGGTATCAACATGTTTGGCACACTCCTAAAGCGCCGCGAAAATCACCTTTACGTGGCAATCTGGTTTTACATTGCTACCTGGATCACGGTAACCGTGTTGCACATCGGCAACAACCTCGAATTGCCGGTAAATATGTGGAAAAGCTACCCGGTTTTCGCCGGGGTACAGGATGCGCTGGTACAATGGTGGTATGGTCATAATGCCGTAGCATTTTTCCTCACCACACCTTACCTGGGCTTGATGTACTACTTCCTGCCGAAGGCAGCCAACCGCCCGGTTTACTCTTACAAACTGTCCATTATTCACTTTTGGGCACTAATTTTCATTTATATCTGGGCTGGGCCGCACCACTTATTATACACTTCGCTGCCCGACTGGGCACAGTCGCTGGGAACGGTTTTCTCGGTGATGCTCATCGCTCCGTCGTGGGGTGGTATGCTGAACGGTCTGCTCACCTTGCGTGGCGCATGGGACCGCGTTCGTCAGGATCCAGTTTTAAAATTCCTAGTGGTAGCGGTTACAGCTTACGGTATGGCAACTTTTGAAGGTCCGATGCTTTCGGTAAAATCGGTGAATGCCATCAGCCATTTTACCGACTGGACGATCGGTCACGTGCACGTGGGCGCATTAGGCTGGAACGGGTTCCTGACCTTTGGTGTGCTGTACTGGCTGATTCCTAAAATGTATAATACCAATATTTATTCTATCAAGCTGGCTAACAATCACTTCTGGATTGGCACACTGGGGATCTTATTTTACGCAATTCCTTTATACTGGGCTGGCTGGACACAAGCACTAATGTGGAAGCAATTCACGCCTGATGGCTTTCTGCAATATGGCAACTTCCTGGAAACGGTGACACAGCTTATCCCCATGTACGGCTTGCGCGCACTGGGCGGCACCATGTACTTTATCGGCGTATTCTTGATGGTTTATAACCTGTGGAAAACTGCGCAGAGTGGCTCTTTCGTAGCCTATGAAGCAGCGGAAGCACCTGCACGCGAAGTAGCCGTAGCCCACAAAGGCGAATACTGGCACAAGTGGATCGAGCGTCGCCCCGTACAGATGTTGCTCGCGAGTGCAATTCTGATCCTGGTCGGCGGTATCGTGGAAATTTTCCCGATGGTGCTAATAGATAAAAACGTTCCAAAAATCGAAGCAGTAAAACCATATACGCCGCTCGAACTCGAAGGTCGCGACATTTACATCCGCGAAGGCTGCTTAGGCTGTCACTCCCAGATGGTGCGTCCGTTCCGTTCCGAAACCGAACGTTATGGCGAGTATTCCAAGTCTGGCGAATTCATCTACGACCGTCCATTCCTCTGGGGTTCCAAACGCACCGGACCAGACCTGCACCGCCTTGGCGGCAAATACCCGGATAGCTGGCACTACAACCACATGCTCGACCCCACGAGTATGTCGCCGGGTTCGATCATGCCAGCATACCCCTGGTTGCTGAAACACGATCTAAATACATCACAAACTGCAGCTAAGATCAGAACCCTACAAACGCTTGGCACACCTTATCCAGAGGGGTACGATGAAATTGCAGTAGATGATCTGAAAAAACAGGCAACAATTGTAGCCGCCAATTTGCGAAAGGACAAAATCGACCAGGAAGGTCTGGAGAATAAGGAAATCATTGCCCTGATCGCATACTTGCAACGCTTGGGTACAGATATTAAACCAAAACCGCAGGCAAATCAGTAACATCTTGTTATTTGGTTATTGGTGACTTGGGGTTTGTACTTCTACTACTCAGCACGAATAACCAATAACAAATAATAATCAATATCATGTACAAGTATCTTTTGGAAGGTAATAATATCAACTGGATGGCACTGTTCGCGCTGATTACATTTTTTATTGTATTTATTGTCAGCACGATTATCATTCTGGGTCGCAATAAAAATTATGTTGATAAAATGGCGCATTTGCCATTGGAAGACTCAAATCCTGTTAACTCTGAAACAAGCAAAAATCATGAAGAATAATTTTTTCAAATATTTTGGAATGACCATTTCCATGCTATTGGTTGCCGTGATCGCCAATGCACAAGACGCCGCTGCGACATCGGGAGCGCAAGATCCCTTCTTCTACCAGCGTGGATTTTCAACCGCATTGCTGATCGCTGCCGCCATCGTTATTCTTGGTGCATTGGCTACACTTACCCATCTCCTCAATGTGATGGTAAAAGTACAGCAGATCAAAATTTACCAGGAACAGGGCATGGAGGCTTATCTGGAAGAAGTGAAAAAAGCACCGTCTGAAAGCTTCTGGCAGCGCATGTACAAACGTTGGACCAATGTGGTGCCGGTAGAAAAGGAAAAAGATATTCTGTTCGAGCATGAATACGATGGCATTCGCGAACTGGACAACACGCTCCCACCCTGGTGGACGGCAATGTTCTTTATTACTATTGCCTTTGCTGCTATTTATATGACTTATTATCACTTCACCGGAGCCGGACCGAGCTCCAAAGAGGAATACGAAATGGAAGTGAAAAAAGCCGAAGAAGCCGTGCAGGCATTCCTGGCAAGGCAGGCAAATCAGGTAGATGAAAATACCGTCACAGCACTAAGCGACGAACAGGCATTGTCACTGGGGAAAACAATCTGGGAAGCCAACTGTATCGTTTGCCACGGCGCACAGGGCGAAGGCGGCGTTGGCCCGAATATGACCGACGAATATTGGATTCATGGCGGTACCATTAATGATATTTTTAAAACAATCAAGTACGGCGTTCCGGAAAAAGGGATGATCTCCTGGCAAGCTCAGCTGCGCCCGGCTGATATGCAACGGGTAGCCAGCTTTATTCTGACTCTAAAGGGTACGAATCCGCCCAATCCTAAAGCACCGGAAGGCACAAAAATGGAACCTCAGGCAACACAGGCTGACTCCACCAAGGCGGATGCAATCGGCATGAACTAATTTTAGTTGAGTAGAGGGGAGAAAAGCTGTTTCTCCTTTCTACCCATCCATCACTTATAAAGAGAAAAAATGGAAACGACACACCCAATTCACGATCAGGAAGCTTTCCGTGACAAAATTGCCACGGTAGACGAAAAGGGTAAACGCATTTGGATTTATCCCAAAAAACCGAAAGGCAGGTTCACCAACTGGCGCACCTGGCTGAGTTGGGTATTGCTGGTGTTTTTATTTGGGATGCCTTTTGTCAAAATAAACGGGGAGCCTTTACTCTTGTTCAATGTATTGGAACGCCGCTTCATCTTGTTTGGCATCCAGTTTATGCCACAGGATTTCCACCTTTTTGTGTTAGCAATGCTGACACTGATGGTGTTTATCATCTTATTCACGGTGGTATATGGGCGTTTGTTCTGCGGGTGGGTCTGCCCTCAGACGATTTTTATGGAAATGGTGTTTCGCAAAATAGAATACTGGATCGAAGGCGATGCCAACGCCCAGCGCCGGCTCAATGCTGCCCCCTGGACAACTGAAAAAATCCTGAAAAAAAGCGCCAAGCAAGCTATTTTCTTTGCCATTGCTGTGCTGGTATCCAATACATTTCTCGCCTACATTATCGGTGTAGATGAGGTGATTCGCATTGCCACTGAGCCGGTTTCCTTGCATCTCGGCGGATTTATTGCCATGATTTTATTCTCTTTCGCATTTTATTTTGTTTTTTCTTACCTGCGCGAGCAGGTGTGTACCACGATCTGCCCTTACGGTCGTTTACAGGGCGTTCTTTTGGACAGAAATTCCATCGTGATTGCTTATGATTTTATTCGGGGCGAGCCGCGTGGTAAAATTCAAAAAGGAAAGAAAAAAGATCCGCTTTCGTCCATTCAATCCAGTGTTGCCGGGGCAGCAACCGATGTTGACACCGCGCCAAGTGAAAATGGCATTGAATTCCAAGCATTGGGCGATTGCATTGACTGTAAACTTTGCGTGCAGGTTTGCCCAACAGGTATTGACATACGCGAGGGTACCCAATTGGAATGTGTCAATTGCACCGCGTGCATTGACGCCTGCGACGAAGTAATGGACAAAATTGATCGCCCGCGCGGGCTTATTCGTTATGACAGCTATAACGGCATTGTTGAAAAACGCAAAAAAATATTTACGCCAAGAGTTATCGCCTACACAGCCGTACTCACTGTGCTGCTGATAGTGAATGTACTCCTTCTCACCGGTCGTCATCCGGTAGAAGCGCTGATGCTGCGCACGCCGGGCAAGCTATATCAGGAAGTGGACGAAACATATATCAGCAATTTATACAACTATGAGGTGATTAATAAAACCGGGAATGACCTGCTCATCGAATTTAGATTATTAAGCGACGATGGGCGCATCCGGCTTATCGGGCAGCCGCCCGTGGCCAAAGCCGGTTCCGTTGCCAAAGGTGCTTTGTTTATTGATATGAACAAAAATAAGCTTGCTGATAGAAAAACGGAGTTAAAAATTGAAGTCGTTTCCAACGGAAAAGTGCTGGATGAGGTAAAAACGAACTTTTTAGGACCATTTAAATAAGCGTTTAGAAGATGGAGAAGGTTGATAAAGTTTGGCTTTTCACACATTCTCCACCTTCCTAAAACCACTAAACTTTTTCAATCAAAAAATATATAAAACGATGAAATTCAATTGGGGCACAGGCATCGCTTTATTTTATGGGCTTTTCGTGGTAGTGTTGGTTGCGGCAGTCATCAAATCCACGCAATATGATAACAGTCTCGTTTCCGATCATTATTACGCCGATGATCTGGCTTATCAACAACATTACGTAAAGCTTGTCAACAGTAAATCTTTACTGGAAGATGTAAAGATTGTACGAAGCGAAGAAGCAGTAAGGCTCACTTTTCCGCAAGAAGTAGGCGTAATACAGGGGGAGATCATATTTTTTTGTCCTTCAGATAGCCAGCAGGATTTCAAGCTTCCAATAGAACTTGACGCTGATAAAAAGCAGGTAGTACCAATCAAACAGATCAAAAAAGGGCTTTGGAAAGTAAAAGTGGACTGGCAAGCAGATGGAAAGCCTTATTACAAAGAAGAAACGATTATTTTTTAACTGGAAAACTGGAATTTTGGAATAAAGGAATGTTGCAAATCATTATTCCAAAACTCCACCCTTCCAACATTCTGAGTAACATGTTCTGGGCAGCGTTTTTGACAGGTTTGGTAGGGAGTTTGCACTGTGTAGGCATGTGCGGACCCATTGCGCTGGCGTTGCCACATCAGGGGCAAAACAAGTGGGCGGCTGCAGTGAATATCCTGTTGTACAATCTGGGGCGCGTTTTTACCTACAGCTTGATCGGCACGGTAATCGGGGCGATTGGCAAAGGGTTGTTTCTGGCTGGTATCCAGGCGTATTTTTCCATTGGGCTGGGCGTATTGTTATTGCTGGTAGCACTTTTCTCCGTGAATGTCGAGCATAAAATCCTGGTGATTCCGGCGTTCTGGTGGCTCAATGAACGGGTAAAAATCAATTTGGCAAAGCTTTTAAAACAAAATAACCCCCAAACGTTGTTTCTTATCGGAATCTTGAACGGTTTGCTGCCTTGCGGGTTGGTATATATGGCAGTAGTAGGCGCAATAGCGATGGGCAGTATCGGTGCAGGTAGCTTGTATATGGCGCTGTTTGGCTTGGGTACTCTCCCTCTGATGATGTTGACGGCGGTTGCCGGTCAATTCATCAGTTTGCAATGGCGCAACCGAATAAAACGGTTGTTACCGGCGTTTTTAGTTGCCTTTGCAATACTTTTTATCATGAGGGGTCTTAATTTTGCGGCGCCTATGGAAATGCGATTTTGGGAAAACTGGAACGATGTGCCCATGTGCCATTGAAATAAATTGATTGTTTTTTTGAAAGGCATTGACTATTGTTTTTTGTATTTAAAAGAATTCTAAACCAAGAATGATAAAGACAGATATTCTCATTATTGGGGCAGGTCCTGTGGGTTTGTTTACCGTATTCGAAGCTGGATTGCTCAAGTTGCATTGCCATCTCGTGGATGCATTGCCACAGCCGGGCGGGCAGTTGTCGGAAATCTATCCTAAAAAGCCGATTTATGACATTCCGGGCTACCCGACGATTCTCGCCGAAGAATTGGTGGACAATCTGATGAAACAGATCGAGCCTTTCAAGCCAGGGTTTACGCTGGGCGAACGCGCAGAAAAACTCGAACGGCTGAAAGATAATTCGTTCAAAATCACAACCAACAAAGGAACAGAACTGAACGCGCCGGTTATCGCTATCGCTGCCGGACTGGGTAGTTTTGAGCCGCGCAAACCACCAATTGATAACATCGAACATTTCGAAGATCACGGGGTAGAGTATTTTATCAAAAATCCCGAAATGTATCGCCACAAACGCGTGGTCATCGCTGGAGGTGGCGACAGCGCCCTCGACTGGACAATCTACCTCGCAGACGTAGCCAATGAGGTGTATTTAGTGCATCGCCGCACCGGTTTCCGGGGAGCGCCCGATAGCGTGGATAAGGTAAAAGAACTAAGCGAGAGCGGCAAAATTAAACTGATTACGGAAGCGCAGGTGGTAGGGCTCAATGGCAATGGCAAACTCAATGAAGTAGTAATCCAACACGACCGCGAAGGCAATATCTTAGTGCCAACCGATCATTTTATACCGCTGTTTGGCATGGCGCCGAAGCTGGGACCCCTCCAGGAATGGGGCTTGGAACTCGACAAAGATGGCATCGTCGTCAATACTTTTGACTATAGCACCAACGTGCCGGGCATTTACGCCATCGGCGATATCAATTTCTATCCGGGCAAACTGAAACTCATTTTGTGCGGTTTTCATGAAGCAACGCTCATGTGCCAATCTGCCTTCAAATACATTTATCCGGACAAGAAGCTGAGTTTCAAATATACAACCGTGAACGGCGTAGAAGGCTTCTAAAAAATAATGGATTGACACAGAGATCTCAATCCATTATTTCTAAATCAGATTTATTTTTTGTTAATTTGTTTTTTCGTCAAAATAAACCTGTCGGGCGGACGTTTCCTGTACGGCAGGTTTTTGTTTTTTATAGAATATTATTTCGTTAGATATTTGAATTGAAGGATTCTTTTTGTTAAAACTTGCTTTTTTCTGACAAAAAGTTCGAACCAATCGTTCGGATATGTTGTATAAAAGAGTAAATTCACATTGAATTTTTATACAATCCATTCCCTAACCAAAAATCGTGCAGGGCATGATGACCAGATCCATGAAGAGAAGGCTCCTGCGAGCCCGAATCACGCTCAATCAGACAATTCAAAAAATATTGGAAATCAACAAAAAGAAAAAAACGCTCCCCTACCGCACGGACGCCCGCGAAGAAGCGCGGGAAATCGGCGAAGAGCTGAGAGTTCTCAATAAAATAGCTGAACATCAGGCAAAATTAATCAAACACTACGAAACGGCGCTGGCTACTGAAAGACGCTAAAACATCACCATCCGATCCTGTAATCGGTTGACGATACCTGGTATAAATGGTTTTACCTGCTCCAGTAGATCGCGCAGCGGGTACTGTTTTGCTTCGATGCCTTCGAGGTCGTCGAGGGAGTTTTGGAGAAGTTTGGCTAATTCCTCTTTGGGCAGTTGCATCTCTTTGTAGCGCGCGACTGCTTCATACCAAAGAATCGTAGGAAGATAATTAGCGTTCTTTTTGTACTCCCGCTCCCGCTCGAGCAATTGGTATTTGTACACTGTTTTGATCAGTTTACTGTACTCTTCCTGCTTCAGTATGGCTTCTAAATAGGAGGAGAAAAAAAGATGCCAGCGATATTCAAAAATCTCCTTGCGATACGCCTGTAAAAAAGACTCAGCGTAATTTTCTGCGTTTCGGTATTGTTGGTTGGCATTTAGACATTTCAGATAAAAAGCCACAAAACCAATCTTGCTGTGAAAACTGGCGGTAGTTTTCATCTCGCCATAAGCGGTGCGCATGAGCTGAAGGGCTTCCTGGTGTTTTTTTTCACGCAGCAAAATAGCACATAAGTTATTGACATAGAAGAGGTAGTCGCTGTTTTTATCGCGAATGGAAAGATAGCCGTAGTATTCTGCTCTGTCAAATTCCTGAAAACGCGTATGCAGCAACAAACGATTGGCATAATAATTCAGCAGGATACGCCGAGAGTAATAAATCCCTTGCTGAAGCAATTGATCCAAGTAATCGAATTTTTCACGCAACTTTTCAAAATTGCGATAGTTCAAATACACAAACGTCAGTCGAATCAAAGCCAGGTAGCGATTGAGCCCATCCAGATCTTCATCATAAAATACTTCCGTGAGCCAGTTTTCCCAGTGAATCGAGTGTGCTGAATTGGAGGCATACTGGTTGACCACGTCCAGCGTTGCTTCGTGAATACGTTCATAAACCCGCTTGCTTTTCTGGTATTTGGGTCGAAAACGCCTTAAAAAATCGTCCACCACTTTGTGGTAAGCAAAGCGCATCCGGATGAGCAAAAAATGCCGGTAGCTTTCCGCCAGTTCATAAAATTTGGTAAAAAAGAAATCCGGGTGACGGTACTCCCTAATCGCTTTGATCAGTTGCTTTTCTTCCCGCGAATCAATGACATCGGTCATGATTTTGCGCTCCATCTCACTCATCCATTCAAAACGTGCATCCACGTCCACTGATCTCAGCCGCTCCTCAATCCAGCTTTTCAGATTGGAATACTTGCGCTTATCAATTTCGGTATCATAAGGTGTAAACTGCTTGATATAATGTGAATTATAATGTATGCGCTTCAAAATGCCGAGTTTGATCTCGTCCTCAAACTGCTGTACCGAGAGCAGATAATCCGTCTCATGCGGCAGTAGGGAGTTGGCAAATTCAGTAAATTTCTGAAGCTTGTTTTTCATGTATAGCGCCAGGATTAGTTCGTTTCCGTGTCTTAAAGTTACAAAACTTCCTCGAAAATCACACCAGACCTCAGGGATATGGCTCATCAGATCGAAACCCCGCCGTCCACGCTCAGCGTAGCTCCATTGACAAAAGACGCGTCATCCGAAGCCAGGAACAAATAGGCGCTGGCAATATCTTCCGGCTTGCCCAATCTGCCCAACGGTGTTTTCTCTTCCATCATTTTAATGACCTTTTCCGGCATTGCTGCCACCATTTCCGTAGCAATAAAGCCCGGTGCAACAGCATTGACGGTAATGCCTTTTCTGCCCAGTTCGCGTGCCCATACTTTGGTCATGCCGATTACGCCGGCTTTCGTCGCCACATAGTTGGTCTGCCCAAAATTTCCATAAATGCCAACAACCGAAGATGCATTAAGAATGCGACCATAACTACGCTCCACCATGTAAGGTGCAACCGCCTTGGTACAATTAAACACACCCGTAAGATTCACATCAAGCACTTGCTGCCACTGCTCCGACGTCATTTTTGCCAGGGTCGAATCCCTTGTAATGCCTGCATTGTTGACCAAAATATCCACGCGCCCAAAATCGTTCACCACTTGTTTGGTTGCCTCTTCCACCGCAGCGAGATTGGTCGTGTTTACCCGATAGTACTTGCCGTTCACTAGAGATGCCACTGCCCTACCCTGCTCTTCATGAATGTCCCAGATCGCTACTTTCGCACCTTCTGCCGCGAACAATTCCGCAGTAGCCTTACCTATCCCATTAGCGCCACCCGTCACGATAGCAACTTTTCCTTGTAACTTGTTCATTTATTACGGTATTTTAAAATTATCAAAATTTAAATCGTGAAATAATTACCCGAATATTTTTGTGTTTTCAAAATCTTATTCCAAAAGTAAACAATACAGCCATTCGACAGGATAGTAATTGAAGGAAGAATAAAGTTGACTTAAAGTCGGAAAAAGTTTGTTTTGTTTGCAATGCATTGTTTATCAAATTCTTATATCGAAAAATAAAACCCCTGACCCAAGCAATATTTTTGTAATGGCGATACCCAAATATACCCCTTGCTAAAGCAGACAAAAAAATACATTTTTACCTGCCATCCCGCTGTACGAGTGGATAGGGTGTTGGTCAGTGCAAATAATATAACGCTCCGGCGAAACCAAAAATGTAATAATTAAACAATTTTATTATAGCAATTTGATTAACTTTTTGATAAAATGAACCCGTTTAAAATTTTTATTATCAAATTTTTATTTTGCGAAAAGCGATACTCAGGCAGTAAAAAGCACTACCGAGCGCTGCTCCATGCAAACTGACATTTGCAGAAGGTTTTTACATTTATTCTGGCTGCCATATTGGTAACAATGTGTTGCACCTGCAACAGGAATTGGGCAACCAAGTTATGAACCTTTGTAGGAATTTTGTAAAAATCACTTCCCTTGTTTGGAAATAGGCACGTCTGTGCGAACTTTGTACCGGAAAAGAAATTAATAATCAACAATTTAACCACAATGAAT
>CAZQTF010000129.1:0-11210 GCA_964596135.1 uncultured Saprospiraceae bacterium
CGGTACCGTGCTCCAGCAGGTGCGTGGCAAAGGAATGCCGCAAGGTATGCACCGTAGCGTAAGGATTGATACCCGCCGCCGCTACGGCTCGTCGAAAAATAGCTTGTACGCTGCGCGGACTGTATTGCCCGCCATCCATGCCTTCAAATAGCCAATATTGGGGTTTGTACTCCTTCAAGTAACGGTTCAAATATAATATCATTTTATCGGAAAGTAAAGTACGGCGGTCTTTTTTTCCTTTACCTGCTTTGATCAATACAGATTTTTGCGCGACATTGATATCATCTATGCGTAGCTGCGAATAAAATTTAATGAACGTCAGGTTTATTCAAAAAGGTTTACCTTTGCGGCATTCAATATTTGAACAGGTATGGACAAAGCTGTAAAACATTCAGATATCAAAATAACGATCGGACTGGACGAATCAAACGTGCCGGTGAGCATGAGTTGGCAGGCACAGGATGCCGGGCAGGCGCCGCAGGAATGCAAAGCTATGCTGCTTTCTCTGTTTGATCGCGAGAGCCTGGATACGCTCAAAATTGACTTGTGGACCAAAGACATGCAGGTGATCGAGATGGATCGTTTTTTCTTTCAAACGCTGCGTGCCCTGGCGGATACATATTACAAAGCTACTCAAAATGCGCCATTGGCGAATGAAATGCAACGCTTCGTGCAATATTTTGGAGAGCAGACGGAAATCCTGCCGAGGGAAAAATCCTAATGTTGGCTACTTGCTACTGATTATCAGTTATTTAAAAATGGCAATCAGATATTACCTGTCCGTTTCAAAAAAAATTGTAATCCTAAGAAAAAAAGTGTATCTTTGCCGCCCGGTGGGCGCCGCACGACCAGCTCCCTCTGAACCCCCCCAGGGCGGAAACGCAGCAAGGGTAGGAGGTTGTAGCGGTGCGATGTGGTGTTCCACCTCATTTTTTCTTCATGAGCAATTGTTCTAATTTAAGTACAACATATTTTTGTATAAATATTTTATTAATAAATTTGCATATTGGCAAATCAGCACATCAATATCTATCGTTTCAGAGAGCTTTCCCCGGAATCCACGTGAAAATAGTCCGTTTACAATAGCCCCAATCCAGTGACTTATTCGTAGCTTTGCACAAAAATCAAACAATGAAGTTTTTTATTGATACCGCCAATCTCGACCAGATCAAGGAAGCCAAAGATTTAGGCGTTTTGGATGGTGTGACCACCAATCCCTCTCTGATGGCTAAAGAAGGTATTACCGGTGAGGCGAACATCATGAAGCATTACGAAGCAATCTGCAAACTGGTGGATGGCGATGTGAGCGCGGAAGTGATTGCTACCGATTATGAAGGGATGATCAAGGAAGGAAAGGTGCTGGCCGGCATTGCCGAAAACATCGTAGTGAAAGTACCAATGATCAAAGACGGCGTAAAGGCGCTGCGTCATTTTTATGAAGAAGAAATCCCGACCAATTGCACGCTGGTGTTTTCTGCTGGTCAGGCGATCCTGGCGGCGAAGGCTGGAGCGACTTATTTATCGCCTTTTATCGGAAGAATTGACGATATTAACTGGGATGGTATTGAATTAATCAAAGAAATTGCTGAAATTTATGCCGTTCAAGGATTTGATACACAAATTCTTGCTGCGTCTATTCGCAATCCAAGACATATTATCGAAGCGGCTAAAGCCGGCGCCGATGTTGTAACGTGCCCTCTATCGGCGATTCTTGGCTTGCTGAAGCATCCGCTGACGGATATTGGCCTGGCGCAATTCCTCGCCGACCATAAGAAAGCAAATGAGCTTGTTTTTAAATAGAGGCTATCTTATTACCAAAATGGAAGGAGCAGATCGAAAGATTTTGCTCCTTTTTTGTTTCAATTCTGCTGAAGCATAGCAAACATCACAGATTTCCAATCTTTTCCAATACTTTTTGAATCAGCTTTTCTACTTCCTTACGCGGATCAGTACTGAATTGCCCCCTAATTCGGTTGGCCAGGATGACATTGCAGGACACTGCGCGGTGCCCCAGTACGCGAGCCAGACCGTAAATGCCGGAAGTTTCCATTTCAAAATTGGTGATTCTCCATTTCTTGTACTGAAAATCGCTTAAATGAGTAAGGATTTCCGAAGTAAGTTTGGTTTTGCCGCGCAACTCGCGTCCCTGTGGCGCGTAGAATCCCGGTGCGGTGAGGGTAATGCCTTGCAGGTCGAGTGTCATTTTATCCAGCAATTCGGCATGTGCTGCGAAAGCGTAGGGCGTTGTCGGTAAAGACTGGGCAGGAAAAGCGGCGAATTGTTGGGCTAATTCGGTTTCATCCACTGTATTTTCGGATACATAAAAGTGCATGAGATTATCCAAGCCCAGCCCGAATGCAGACGTGACAAAGCTTCCCACGGGCGCCTCGCGCCACACCGCCCCCGACGTGCCCACGCGGATGATGTTCAGGGTGCGATGTATGGGATTGGGCGTTCTGGTCGCAAATTCAATGTTGGCAAGGGCATCAAGTTCATTGAGTACAATGTCAATATTGTCGGTGCCGATGCCGGTGGAAATAACGGTTAGCCGAGTCTTGCCGAGCCAGCCGGTGTGCGTGACAAATTCGCGGTGACTGACCTGGTGCTCGATGGTGTCAAAATAGTTGGAAATGCGTGCTACCCGGTCGGGGTCGCCGACTGTGAGCACTGTATCTGCGATTTGCTCGGGGCGAAGATGGAGATGATAAATGCTGCCGTCGGCATTGAGTACCAGTTCGGAATCAGGTATTTGGCGCATGGTTCAAATTTGACTTTTCAGTGAATAAGTTCGCCAAAATAAAGGCTTATCTTTGCGTTCGCAAATAAAATCAATGATGAAAAAGATATTTCACCTTTCTACCTGCAAAACCTGTCAGAAGATCATAGCGGAATTAAACAACGGCGAAGGTTTTGAATTACAGGACATTAAGCAAAAAAATGTATCGCCGGAAGAACTGGACAGGATGAAAGAGCGGTTTGGTTCTTATGAAGCGTTATTCAGCCGCAAAGCAATGAAATTTCGGAGCATGGGCTTGCACGAAAAAGAGCTGACGGAGGCGGATTATCGCCGGTTGATTCTGGAAGAATACACGTTTCTCAGGCGGCCGGTGATTGTGATTGGCGAGGAGGTGTTTGCCGGCAACGCGAAAAAAACGATCGAGGCAGCCAAAGCAAAGATTTAATGGATGAGACCAGGAAACAGCAAAGCTATGAGTGAATGCAACAAGGAATTTATTACAAATTGGTTTAAAGCATTACAGGATGATATTTGCTGGCAACTCGAAGCAGCGGACGGCACCGGGAAATTCCGGGAAGATCTTTGGGAACGCCCTGGCGGCGGCGGTGGTCGCACCCGTGTGATCGAGGGGAAGCATATTGAAAAAGGTGGCGTTAACTTCTCGGCGGTGCATGGCGAAGTGTCGGAGCGAATGCGTCGGAGCCTGCCATTGAATGGAGATCAGTTTTTTGCCACCGGCGTATCCATCGTGTTGCATCCGGCAAATCCAATGGCGCCAATCATTCACATGAATGTGCGCTATTTTGAAATGAATGAACAAACTTGGTGGTTTGGCGGAGGCATTGATCTGACGCCGCATTACATTGATCGTGAGGATGCGCGTTTTTTTCATCAAAAGCTGAAGGACGTTTGCGACAAGCACCATGCAGACTATTATACAACTTTCAAAATGTGGGCAGATCATTATTTTTACCTGCACCATCGGCAGGAAACACGGGGGGTCGGCGGTATTTTCTTCGATCGGCTGAGCCAAGAGAACGATTTTACCAAAGAGCAGCGATTTGCCTTCGTGCAGGACGTTGGCAGCGCATTCTGCCCGATTTATTTGCATTTGCTGCACAAACACAAAGATGAGCCATTTTCCGAACGAGAAAAAAACTGGCAACTCCTCCGGCGCGGGCGCTACGTGGAATTCAACCTCGTGTGGGATGCCGGCACTAAATTTGGACTGGAAACCGACGGTCGCACCGAATCTATTCTCATGAGCCTGCCGCCCCTTGCCCAATGGGTGTACGACCATCGCCCCGAGCCCGGAAGCCCCGAAGCAGAGACCCTCAAGCTACTGCGCAAAGACATGGACTGGCTTACTGACAAAGAATCGTGAGTGTTTCCGTTCGGATAATATTGCTCAGGTTGCCTGCGCGGTCTTTCATTTGTATCGAATAAGAAAATGTATCCCGTGCAAAACGCGGATCCGTCTGGCATACCCGGCGATCCGGGAAAATACAGCAAATATTGGGGCCTGCTACTTTGTTAGGAATTCGGATCGTAATTTCACCGGAAACGCCGTTGCCGCTGCCTTGCTCGGGAATAGGGAATAAACGATTGGGAACCAGGCTGTTATCCCGGCTGTCGCGCAGAAAAAGATTCGTGGAATCACTACCCAGATCACCGTCTCCATCGGTGAAAGAAAAAGTAATAATTAGCGTATCTCTCGCTGCTGTCGTGCTTCCCTGCAGAATGCTTCTTTTATTTACACCCACATATTCAATGGTCGGCTGATTAGGATAATTCGGGGGTTCGGTGCAATTCGCCAAAAAAAATATGCTACAGGCGAAGAAGCAATATTTTAATATCTTCATATATTAGCAAGCTTTTATTTTTTACGTAAAATACAAAATTTCCATCAATATAAAACGCCGGTGAACGAGATTCGACAGCTATTGGCAAAAAAAGTTGAAAATATAACAACGTCAGATTTTGAAGAACTGGCATTAGATATCTTTCGTTATCAGGCTCAATACAATCCACTTTATGCCGATTATCTTCAATTATTAGGTGTTCAGCCAGAAGATTTAACAACTCTGTCGGACATTCCGTTCTTGCCTATTTCGTTTTTTAAAAGCCATGATATACGAACCGGCAATTGGTCGCCCGAATGTACATTCACCAGCAGCGGCACGACAGGGCAGGCTACCAGCCGGCATTTAGTAGCGGATATGCAATTTTACCTGCGCAATGCCCAGCGCGGTTTCGAATATTTTTATGGTGATGTAAGTCAATATTGTATATTAGCTCTACTACCATCCTATTTAGAACGCACTGGCTCTTCGCTCATTGCTATGGCGGAATATTTCGTTCAAAAATCGCGATATACACAAAGTGGCTTCTTTTTGTATAACACCGCTGAATTAATCGAGATTTTGATAAAGTGCATCAAGAGCCAAACTCCAACTTTGTTGCTGGGTGTAAGTTTTGCCCTGCTGGATTTAGCCGAGCAGCATCCTATGATGCTGGAGGGCATCATTATCATGGAAACAGGTGGAATGAAAGGACGCCGGCGGGAACCAATCCGCGAAGAATTACATGAAATATTACGTAATGCGTTTCGGGTTGGCGCTATTCACTCGGAGTACGGTATGACGGAGCTCTTTTCACAGGCGTATTCTAAAGCGAATGGCATTTTTTATCCAACACGGACAATGCGGGTGCAAGCCAGGGAGATTACCGACCCGCTTGCGCAAGAAAATACCGGAAAAACAGGCGCAATCAACATCATTGACCTCGCAAATCTGGATACGATTTCTTTTATCGCCACCGACGATTTGGGCAAAGTTTATAATGACGGCTCATTTGAAATTCTGGGAAGATTAGATAACAGTGACATCCGAGGTTGTAATTTAATGATACAATAACATGGGAAAAATGAAATTTCTGCTCTATGGAGCAAATGGCTATACCGGCAAACTCATTGCCGAACACGCGCATGAATATGGACTCACTCCCATTCTTGCCGGGCGCTCGGAAGATAAAATCCGCCCGCTTGCCCAACAGCTTGGTTATGAATACTTAATTTTTGATCTTTCAGAAACAAAAAAGCTGGAAGAGGCGTTGCAAAAAGTGAAAGTAGTATTACATGCTGCCGGACCATTTATTTATACCGCTCGCCCGATGTTGGAAGCCTGTATTCGCAAGGGCATACACTATCTTGATATCACCGGAGAAATTCAGGTTTTTGAAATGGCTGCCAAGCTTGATAGCATTGCCAAACAAGCGGGTATCATGCTGATGCCGGGAGTAGGATTCGACGTGGTACCCACCGATTGTTTGGCAAAATTTTTAAAGCAGCAGCTACCTGATGCCGCGCACTTAAAACTCGCCTTTATTCCTTTAGGCGGGCGTTTGTCGCACGGAACGGCAATGACCATGGCTGAGGGATTGGGAAGCGGAGGCGCGATGAGGAAAAACGGTAAAATCATTAAAGTACCGATTGGTCATGATACGGTTTTGGTGCCTTATGAAAAGAAGCAATTGCTGGCGGTTTCGATTCCCTGGGGTGATGTTGCCACTGCTTTTTATACAACTGGCATCCCCAATATCACAACTTACACTGGCATGAAACCTTCTACTTATAAATGGCTGAAATGGCAAAAATATTTCAACTGGTTCCTGCGATTGCCGCTTATAAAAGCTTATGTGAAAAATAAAATAAAACAACGCCCCGCCGGACCCTCCACCGAAGAATTAATTACCTCTAAAACGATTGTTTGGGGCCAGGCAAGTAATGAGTATAACAAAAAGCAAGCCATGTTAATAGTTCCTAACGGGTATCTGCTGACGGTAAAAACTGCTTTAATTATAACTAAAAAAGTTCTGGAAGGAAATTTTGCAACCGGCTTCCAAACGCCCGCTGGCGTTTTCGGCGCTGATTTGATCACAAATGAAGTGGAGGGTGTTGTAAGAGAAATGTTATGATGAAGTACTGAGTTGAGCCGAAGTGCGTTCCGATTAACGGAAAATTAATTTTATATGCAATTAATGGCGTAATCGCACTTTTGTAAGTATTTGAAAAACAACATTTTGCGAGGAGTGTTGTAATAAAAGAAGCGCTATTGCCGACTCAGTTTATACAGGTCATAAAACAGAAGTTACTTTTTTGCTTTATAGACTGCACCTCTTTTCGTTATTTCTACTTAACTTTAGGTGATATCTGAAATTTTTTTGCTGAATAAAAGGAATACCCTATTGCTTATTTGAATAATTTATTGTAACTTTCGCAAAAAAATATTCAATGAAGATGGATGTTGTTTACCAAAGCAGAGTCGTGTATTTATGCTAAGTGGAATCATTTTGTTTTGAAATATATTTACTTTACGATTTAAAACATTAAAAACATGAAGTTAGACCAGGAAATTGAAGTATTGTCCAAATGCTATGATCTGTTAAAAGATTTGGATGACGATGTTAAAGTAAGGGCACTGCAGTGGTTGTCCAGCAAATTTCATCTGGGGCAAACTACTCTCACTCTTGCCTCCGAAATGGCTATTGCTGCTGAGATGAACGGTGGCGCCGCACCCAAAGAAGCAAAGCCTGCTGCCCCGGCAGAAAGTGCAAAGCCTTCGGGAATTGACTCTTTCAAGTCGTTTATGGATCTTTACAAGCATTTAAAGCCTTCTTCTGATTCTGAAAAAGCACTCGCCGCAGCCGTATTCCTGCAATTGAAAAAGGACTTGCCGGATCTGACCAGCGCTCAGGTGCAAAAAGAACTGAAACGAATTGATCAACGCGTTTCTAACATTACGCAAGCCATAAGCGCCTTGGTGAAGAAAAAGTATATGATCCAGCTTGGCAAAGAAGGATCTTCACAACAAGCCAGAAAGCGTTATAAGGTCACTCTGGAGGGCATTAAAGTGCTCGAAGACATGATCAAAAAAGGCTGAAAACAGTAAGGATTCAAAGAAAACGGAGAGGGGATGCAGTCATGCACTTCCCTCTTTTTTATTTAGTTGCCATGTGACAATCCCGCCTTCCAAATTGAATAAATTATCAAATTTCTTTATAGATTTTAATAGTTTTATTGCCTCTCTACTTCTTTTTCCGCTCTGACAGTAAATAATTACCGGCTTGTTCTTTTGAATTTGGCTGACGTTTTCGGCTATTTTTGCCAAAGGTATCCATGCTCCGCCGAGATTAAAAGCTGTATGTTCATCCATTTCCCGAACGTCAATTAATTGAAAATCAATATTTTTTATTTGCATTTCCTGGAATTGCTGAACACTTATGGATGGAATTTCGGTTGTTTGGATGGGATTGCAGAATGTTTCATAATCAATCAGCTCAGTAATCGGAAATTCATGTTTTTTTCTGATTTTTAAGATGTGTACATCAAGAAAAGCGGTATCCATTACCAATAATTTACCTGCCAGTGCTTCGCCGACACCAGCTATGATCTTGATCACCTCATTTGCCTGCAAAGTGCCGATGATACCCGGCAGCACGCCCAGCACGCCTGCCTCGGCACAGCTGGGCACCGCGTCGGGTGGAGGTGGAGTAGGGTAGAGATCGCGATAATTGGGGCTACGTGTGCCATTCGGGAGAGGAAAATTAAACACGGCTACCTGTCCTTCAAACTTAAAGATGGAGGCATATACGTTGATTTTACCACTCAGCACGCACGCGTCATTCACCAGATAGCGGGTAGGAAAATTATCCGTCCCATCGGCTATAATATCATAATTTTGGAAAAGCTTCAGCGCATTATCTGCCGTAAGAAACATCGGGTATGTTTCAATTTGAATATGCGAATTTAATGCCTGCAGCCGGGCTTTAGCTGCTTCTGCTTTGAGTTGCCCAACATCTTCCAGGGTATAGAGCACCTGCCGATGGAGATTGCTGGCGTCCACACGGTCGCCATCCACAATACCGATTGTGCCCACGCCCGCTGCCGCCAAATATAACAACAATGAGCTTCCCAGCCCCCCGGCGCCTACAACCAGCACCCGCGCCGCCTTGAGTCGCTGTTGCCCTGCCCAGCCAATTTCCGGCAACGTTAAATGCCGGGCATATAGCGTCATTTCCTCTGGTGAAAATGAAAGCGGTGTATCCGGTGCTTGGTTTAAATCATTCATTATCAGTGTTTTTTGTCTCGGAAAAACTTTTTATTGAAAAAAATTTTAAGATAAAGTCAAATCATTGTAAATTTGATGTCAGGTAAGTCTGTTTTTTCAGTTGCCTTCAGTTTGCTGTAAAAAGCAACAATCGGTACGCGATCTCGGTTCTATAAGAATAAATGAGTGATTAATCGGTTTTTGGGATAGCCTCTCTCCGGAAGTTCTTGGAGGGGGGCATTTTTTTAGGGGTGAAGTGTAAAAGCAGAGATTTGAAAAATTGAAATGAGAAAATTGAGTTTTTCTTGCCAGCTATTTATCTCTATGAAGGCAGTAAGCGTCCTACGGATTAAAGCCGTAGGACGCTTTGATTGGTCTGGCGCAGAGCAGTCTGGATCGTATTCAGAGCATCCCAAATCCCGCACCGCTTTTAATTTCCTCCACTACTTCAGGATTGAGCAGAGTAGAGGTATCACCAAGGCTGTCGGTTTCGCCGGCGGCTACCTTGCGTAGGATGCGACGCATGATCTTACCGGAGCGCGTTTTGGGCAAACCGGAAACCACCTGAATTTTGTCAGGCTTGGCAATCGGACCGATTTCCTTGGTCACCACGTCGAGAATTTCTTTGCGGAAAGCCTCATCATTAGCTATGGGTTCGGATACAATAATATAAGCGTAAATGCCCTGCCCTTTGATGTCGTGCGGATAACCAACGACGGCAGATTCCACTACATTCGGATGCAAATTGATGGCATTTTCTACTTCAGCAGTGCCAATGCGGTGACCGGAGACGTTCATCACGTCGTCCACACGACCAATGATGCGGTAATTGCCCTGTGCATCGCGGCGGGCGCCGTCGCCGGTGAAGTATTTATTGTCAAATGTAGAAAAGTAAGTCAACCGGGCGCGCTCATGGTCGCCATAAGTAGTACGGATCATCGAGGGCCAGGGATATTGAATGCAGAGCATTCCTTCCACATCATTTTCCAGAATTTCGTTGCCATTGGCATCTACCAAAACAGGCTGTACGCCTGGCAATGGAAGCGTAGCATAGCAAGGCTTCAAAGGCGTGATGTGCGCCAAAGGTGAAATCATGATGCCACCTGTTTCGGTTTGCCACCAGGTATCTACAATAGGGCAATTACCCTTGCCAATTTTCTCGTGATACCAGCGCCAGGCTTCTTCATTGATAGGCTCGCCCACGCTGCCAAGCACTTTGAGCGTGCTTAGATCGTGCCCTTCAGTGTATTTGTTGCCCATTGCCTGCAAGGCACGAATGGCAGTCGGCGCGGTGTAGAAATGCGTCACTTTGTATTTTTCACAAATTTGCCAAAAACGACTGGCGTCTGGATAGGTGGGGACGCCTTCAAACATGATGGTGGTAGCGCCCGCCAATAGCGGACCATACACGATGTAGGAATGACCGGTGATCCAACCGATGTCCGCTGTACACCAGTAGATATCGCCAGAGTCGTACTGAAAGACGTTCTCAAAAGTAAATTTGGTATAAATCATGTAACCGCCACAAGTGTGCACTACACCTTTGGGCTTGCCGGTAGAGCCGGAAGTGTAAAGAATAAAAAGTGTATCCTCTGAGTCCATTTCTTCGGCGGGGCAGTCGTCGCTTTGATGGTCCACTACATCGTGCCACCATTGGTCGCGCCCTTGGATCATAGTTACTTCTTTATCTTTAGCGTTTTGCTGCACCAGCACAATTTCCACGCTGTTGCAATCCATGGCAATAGCTTCGTCCACAATGGTTTTAACCGGAATGTGCTTTGGGCCGCGATCGTTGTAATCGGAACAAATCACCATTTTGCAACTTGCATCCTTAATCCGATCCGCAAGCGCATGCGCCGAGAAGCCAGCAAATACGACCGAATGAATCGCGCCGATACGCGCACAGGCAAGCACGCCAATTGCCAGTTCGGGCACCATTGGCATATAAAAGCACACACGGTCTCCTTTTTGAATGCCTAAAGCTTTCAGGGCATTGGCGGTTTTGCACACTTCGGCGTGAAGTTGGCGATAGGTGTAGGTTTTATGCGGTTGGTTGGGATTGTTAGGCTCCCAGATAATGGCGGTTTGGTCGCCTCGCGTTTCCAGGTGTCGGTCGAGCGCGTTTTCAGTAATATTGAGTTTACCGTTAATAAACCATTTCACATCGAGCGTCCGAAAATCCCATTCCAGTACTTTGTCCCATTTCTTGCGCCATTGAAATGTTTCCGCCTGTTCTGCCCAGAAGTTTTCGGGATTTTCCACACTTTTTTTGTAAGCAGTCTGATATTCTTCAAAAGTTTTAATGCGTAATGTCATGACAGATAGAGTTTGGGTGTAATTGGTAAATATTTGGATTTTTAGAAAAA
>CAZQTF010000130.1:0-11203 GCA_964596135.1 uncultured Saprospiraceae bacterium
TTAAAAAGTTGAAATTACAAAATTTGCCAGAAAGTTTTAAAAAAGAAAAAACGTCGTGTTTTCAATGAACACAACGTTTTTTGTCTGTAAAGACTTGTTATCCGGCAACATTACTGCAACTACTCCTGGGGTGTGTCGGCAGCGTTTTCTGCGGAATCTTTTTTCATGGCAAAACGGAAGGCATAGCCGCGCAGTTCGGTGGTCAGTACCAGATTGTCGGCAGTGATTTCTTCGACGATGTAGTCTGCCTCCAGACGGGTGTTGCGCTGCAAGACCTTGTCGCCTTTTACTTCGTAGGTGCCTTCTTCGGGTATGCCGGCTACGTTGGTCATCAGTTTGCCATCCTGGGAGAAATCAAAGTATAAATCCGCCAGCGATTCGGTAGGTCTGCCGTTGCGGGAAGCTTCTAATACCTCCCAACGCCCTACGATCAGTTCTTTGGTATTGCTATTGTCGTTTTTGCACGCAAAAAAAGTGATGGATGCGAGCACCATCAAAAGAATGTGTGAATTTTTCATACGTTTCGAATTGATTTTTCAATGCAAAACTATCAATTTTTGCACAAATCCCTTAACGTTCTTTGAACGAGAGTGTTCAATCGGCGATTGCCTGATAAACTAAAACTTTGAATTTTTCGGAAATGTTGGTGGGATTGGGTTGCATTTGGGTCATCAAAATAGCGACGATTTCTTCCTGCGGATCTACCCAGAAATATGTGCTGAAAAAGCCACTCCAGCCAAAAGTGCCCACAGAACCAACCCTTCCCGAAGCGGTAGGACCTTGTTCAACGAATAAGCCAAAACCAAAGCGCACGCCCCTGCCCCAGGGATACGCCAGTTCGCCGAGCTGATCGGAGGTCATGAGTTCAACGGTTTTGCGACTCAGTAATCGCACGCCGTCCAGTTCGCCTTTGTTGAGCAGCATTTGCGCAAAGCGGGCGTAGTCGCTCGCTGTAGAAACCAGCCCCGCACCGCCGGAGAAGAACGTGCGCGGACCCTGATAATGATAGCTGGCGGAATACACCGCTGCACCCTTGTGCTGTTCGGTGGGAGGCGTTTTGAGCAGTCCTCCGTTGGGGTGAGGCTCATACAGCGAAGCCAGCCGATTTACTTTGTTGTCGGGTAAGAAAAAATGGGTATCTTTGAGTTGTAACGGCTCAAAAATGCGTTGACGGAAGAATTCGTTGAGCGGCATACCCGACCAGATTTCCACTAACCTGCCGAGCACATCGGTGTTCAGCCCGTATGAAAATTTTTCACCGGGATGGTGCGCCAATGGCTGGGCAGCCAGCTTTTTTACCCAATCCGCCAGCGTACCTTCGGTTTGTGTCAAACCATCGGAAATACTGGCATCTTTGTACATTTTTTCCAAAAAAGGCAGTCCGGAGAACCCATACACGATCCCTGAAGTTTGCGTGAGCAAATGTCGAACGGTAAGAGGGGATTTCGCATCTTCCAGGATGTAATCGGTTCTGTTTTTTGCATTGATAATCAGTACTTTCGGCGTTTTAAATTCTGGAATATATTTTGAAACCGGATCGTCGAGCAGGAATTTCCCCTCTTCAAATAACATCATCGCTGCTACAGTGGTGAAAGGCTTGGTCATGGAAGCAATTCTGAAAATCGTTTCTTCGGTCATCGGCTCGTTGGTTTCGCAGTCTTTCATGCCATAAGCCTTAAGATGGGCAATTTTGCCGTGTCGGGCAATGAACGCCACCGCGCCCGGAAGTTGCTCATTGTCAATGTGTTGTTGAATAGTTTTGTCAAGTCGTTCCAATCGTTGGGAAGATAAACCGACTGACTCGGGAATAACGCGCGACAAGCGTTGGGAAAGAACCGGATTTATACTATAAAAAGACAGCAGAAAAATGGCCGCGAAGAGGGGAGTGCTGTGCAGTTTCATACTATTTTAGCTTTCGCTAAAGATACGCTTTTTAATTGAACGGTTGACAGGTTTGCCGGTTCATTTCTTCATCATAATACCTGCCAACCATTCGACCGAAAAAATTATGCTTTCTTCACTTTAAAACTGAAAGAAAGATTTTCCCACGTGAAAACGACCACACCGGTATTGTTTTCTGCATTGACACTAAAATCCATACTTTCCTGAAAGCTTTCTGCCTTGCCGGGTTGCACTGTGATGCGCAGCGCATCCTTGTCTTTGTTGTAGTTGTAGGCGCCCCATTGTCCGGCTTCTTTATTGAAGATAACCGTCCATTTATCTTCGCCAGGAATGGTGAACAGCGCGTACTTGCCCGCTGCCAGCTTTTGACCTTCGATGATCACATCGTGGTTAACTTCAAAAGTGGTGGCTTCATTAGCGCCGGTACGCCACACTTCGCCGTAAGGAACAAGTTTGCCCCAGATTTCCCGACCTTTCACCGCCGGGCTATTGTAATTGATAGCGATACTCAAATCACCTACCGTTGCTTTTGCCTCTGCCGGAGGACTTGGGCGCTTCGATTTGTCCTGCGCATGTGTAGTGGCGAACATACCGACTGTAAGGAACGCAACCAAGAGTAAAAAGCGATTTCCAGATTTCATAAGTGTAAGATTTTGGTTAGAAAATGTTCAAACAATTCACAAACGAACCTTGATGGGAAGAAGTTGACAAGGAAAAGTTAAAAAATGGTGTTTTAAATTCAGGCGTTTTCTGTTGTCGAGTTTCCTCGTCCCAAAGTCCCCATTTCACGTTCGCGCGGCTGCTCTTCTCAGCCGATCGTTGATGGCTCTGCCCAAATCGCGCTCCGGCACCAACTCCGCGAGGATTACGTCCAGATCGAGGCTGTCCAAATAGCGCATGCCGGCGAAGAGATTGCGGGCTGCTTCCGCAAAATCGGCATCTGGAGAAAGAATGACCTGACAATGGGGAGCAACCACCGGATAGGCTTGTTGAAAACTGATGATGCCTGTTTTTTTGCCTTTATGTATTTCAAGTAACGTTTCAATGTTGCCCAGGATCAGTGGTATGCGCGGAGCGTAATGACTCTTGAGCATGCCCGGCGCCAGCGGTTCGGAGGTAGAATGTGGCTTGACGATAATTTTGCCCGCCAAATTTTCGATGGCTTCCACGGCGATTCCACCTTTTCTGTAAACAATAATTTGCTCATCTTCGAAGCCCACAATCGTGCTTTCCAGTCCTATTTCGCAAGCGCCCCCATCGAGGATGTAAGGTATTTTGTCGCCTAATTGCTGCGCTACGTGTTGGGCGGTGGTCGGACTGATGTAGCCAAAAGGATTGGCGCTTGGCGCCGCCAAGGGGAATTCCAACATTTGCAAGAGCGCCAGCGTGAGTGGATGCTTAGGAATGCGCAGCGCGACTAACGGCGAACCGGCAGTTACCAGATCAGAAATGATCATTTTTTTAGGCAATAGCAGGGTGAGAGGTCCCGGCATAAAAGCTTCCGCCAGTTTTCGTGCCTGTTCGGGAATATCGATCGCCAATTGTTCCAATCGTTCCCAACTGGAAGCGTGGACGATCAACGGATCAAAAGATGGGCGGTTTTTAACGGCAAAGATTTGCGCCACCGCCCGTTCATCGAATGCGTTACCCGCCAGCCCGTAAACGGTTTCGGTCGGAATGGCAACGAGTTCTCCGGCTTTGAGCAACTCGGCGGCTTTTGGTAGGTCGGTTCCGATCACTTTTTTACCGCAAATATAAATTGTTTGAACAACCTCAGCCTTGATTTACGGTTCGCCTCGGCGAGTACGCATCGTAATGCTAAGCGGTTTGTGTTGCTACAATGGGTCTTTTTTCCAATAAGCGATATCCAATAAAAGCAACCAAGCAAACTCCTGCCAGCAAGTACCAGAGCGCCATCCAACCCCAGTACGCCGCAACCTGCATGCCCAGCACGGGCGCAAGGATATGCGCGATAGACCATGAACTGGAGTACAATGCCATGTATTGCCCGCGATTGCTGGGCGTTGACCGTTCCAGCGCGAATACATTGGAAAACGGCATAATCATGATTTCCCCAAAAGTCATAACGATGGCATAAATAACAATCGTGCCGATCCATTTATCGGCGACGTTGAGCATCAAATACGAAATACCGAAAAACATCACGCCCCAGGCAACAATGCTTAGCCGCTGCACGCCCTTATTTTCCAGGGTATAAACAAACGGCATTTCAATTAAGGAGATTAAAAGTCCGTTCGCCGCCAGCAGAAGCCCGATCTGACCTTCACTCATCTGAAAATGTTCTTTGCAATAGACCGGAATGGTCGAAAACAACTGCATAAAAACAATGCCCGCCATCGTTGTGAGTGCCATAAAAATCAGGAATGTGCGGTCGCGGTAGGCAGATAAAACCACTGGCGAAGAAGCAGTATCGCTCGTGGAAGATGCTTGTGGCTCTCTTTTTTCCTGCAGAAAAATGCGCAACATGATTCCGGCGGCAATACAAGTAACGCCGTCAATCCAAAACAACCACTTAAAACCCAATGCGCCGGCAACAATCCCACCAATCGCTGGACCAATGGAAAAACCCAGATTGATGGCAAGGCGGATGAGCGAATAAGAGCGCGCCCGGTTTTGAGCATTGCTATACACCGCAATCGAAGCGTGGTTAGCCGGCCGAAATGCATCGGCTACAACGCTAAGTACGAATATTGCAACGCACATTTGCAGCAGGCTGTGCATGTATTGCAAGGTCATAAACATCAACCCGCTCAGCATCAGCGAGCCGAACTGCACCCAGTAATAGCCGAATTTGTCTGTCAGTTTGCCACCCAGCAAGCTCCCCAACACAGATCCTACACCAAAGCAGGTCATTACCCAGCCCGTTTGCGGAAGCGTAAAATGTAATTCCTGCGTGAGATAAACCGTCATGAACGGAATGACCATCGTGCCGCTGCGGTTGATAAAGGTCACCAGTGCCAGCAGCCAGATGTCTTTAGATAAGCCGCCAAAAGAATTGCGATAAAGATTCACGGTTCGCCGAAGCATAAAATGGATGTCTTTGTTTGAACAAATCGAGTGGTGAAGATTCCAACAACAACCTGCTTGTAAAAAGTTCTGAAAACGGGTGTAAAAATCCTTGAAATGCAAATTTTATTTTAAATACGCGAATATTCCGGGGGCAAATCTCCCTTTTGCAATCTTCCGCCGTTAGACATATGAAATCGCCATTTGATTCCGTTTTAAATTGAAATTTAAACCAGAAAAAGCTATGCGTGATTACCGCTTCGTTACCATGGTGGTTTTAATGATGCTGCCGGTGTTTTTTGTCTCCACTTTGAGTGCTCAATCGGGTAGTAAACAGGAACAATCTGCCAGCCAGGGCAAGAGAGATGTTTTTTCCATTTTTAAAAAGAAAGATACTGCTGATCCTAATACCCAGCCAACTTCAAAAAGGATGGAAGAAGAAAAGGAAAAGGACAAAAAAACGCTAAAAATTTTGCATAAAGATGCTAAATCGGAAGTAAAAACTGCCAAAAAAGAGCGTAAAGCCGCCGAAGCACACGAGGAAGCTGCTCGCGCTCGCGCCGATGCTATCAAAGCGGAGAAACGTGCTGCCCGCAAGGAAGAAAAAGCAGCCAAAGCCGACGAAAAAGCAGCCAAAGCCCGAAGCAAAAAGGATCAAAACATTAATCAGAGGCATGCTGACTTCCTGTAAGGTCAGAATACCTCCGATTATTTTTACTGACCGTTCGCTGGTACCCGCGTATCGCCCAGGTGGCTTGCCGGGCGCGGGATGAGGAACAATCGCTCTTGCCGTCCATCAATATAGCGTACCGATTTGCCATCGAAATAGGCGTTTTCTTCCATTTTCATCAGAAAATTCCAGTCATCTAAGTAGTTGCGAGAATTCAGTTCAATGGAATACGCCGTATTCGAATGCATCGGATAATCGCCAGTAAAGGGCACACCTTCCTGGCGATCCCACAAGCCAATGGTCGGTCCTGCCGCATGCCCGTGCGTACCGATCGGATGGGTATAAATAGTGGGGAAAATGTCTTCTTCTTTGGCTTTGGCGAGTGCATCCGCTAAAATTTCGTTGCCGGTGCGCCCGGTTCGGAATTCATTGGTCAGAATATCCATCAAACGCAAGGCTTTGCGGTGCGCTTCTTTCAGGAATGCCGGCGCATCGGTTTCGCCGGGTTTTAAAATATAAGCATTTTCCTGGCAATCGGTATTCAAACCCAGATAAGTAATGCCAAAGTCACAATGCAATAAATCGCCAGGTAAAATAATGCTCTCGCCGGGGCGCTGCGCAAAAGAGGTTTGGCTATTGCCGGAAGGGCGCTGCACATCCACCGAAGGATGGAACCAGTTGACCAGCCCCAGTTCCGCCGAGCGTTGCCGTAACCACCAGACTACATCTTCGGTCGTCGTGACGCCGGGCTGAATCACTTTCTCTGAAAAAGCCTCCTCGATGATCGCGTGCGTAATGCGCATCGCCTGTTCGTACAAGATCATTTCAGCGTCGGTGCGGGTTTCCAGCCAGCGCACGCAGAGATCTTCAGCGGAGACCACGCGTTCCTGGAATTTCTTGTCCAAATATTTCATCATTTGATCGTAATGATAAGAGGAAAGCCCATCGGCATGACCAAAATGTTCGGCTTTATTGATGGCAATTTTTTTTGGATTGCGCTCTTCGATGAGTTGCTTGAGTTGCTGCCACTGATCGGGCTGGCGGTCAGGATTCCAGGCGCTTTTGAATAGATCGCCCGCGGCGTAACGCGCTACAGACAAGCCTTCCAACTCTTTCCCATTATCATAAATGAGCAGCATGGTGGTGCGGCGCGCCGAGAGCCAGGTGGAGGGCAAAAACGTCTTGAGAACGGCGTCTTCATTGTATTCTCGTGCGATGATCACCCACATGTCGATGCCTTCTTCGCGCATCAATTGGGGCAGCACATTTTCAAAACGTGCCTCCAGCATCTGGTCGCGCACTTCCGACTGCTCGCGGATCGAGAGAATATGCGGCAACTGCGCTTGTAATGGAATACTAAATAATAATGTAAAGAACAAGAGTGCTTTTTTCATACTTGGAATGATTTTATGATGTTGCAGTGCTGTGATTCGGGATTCGCTATGTTAGACAAGCCAAAGCGTACATTTTATCTTGATTCTTAGCTTAATATTGTAATAATGACTGAGCAATCTCCTCCCATTCCTCTTCCAGGGGCACCTCTGGTCTCGTTCTTCCGGCGCGACGGTACCAGTAGTCGGCGTTCCAGAGGTCGCCTTCCTTGCGGTGGAGGTAAGCGTGTACCCAGGCGCCATCGGGCGTTTCGATGTCCTGCGCAATGTGGTGGGCTTTGTGCCAGTTGCCTTGCGCTTCGTGCCAGAGCGCTTGCAGCAGAGGAGGGTAGCTGTCAGGTTTTTTTGAGTGTTTAAAATCTTCTAAGGTATTCATTATTCAATTTAAACATTTGTCGAAATTATAGAATTTAAACCAGGACCCAGCCACAAGAAACCAGAAACGATTCAGATCACCTTCGCCCAGTCATAATCCCATCGGTCGGGCTTCATGTCTAAATGTCGAATATCATGTACCCAACTCATTTTTAAATAAGGCAGCGCAGCCTGAATGTTGTCATGCTCCCGAAGTGGTAAAACTTCAAACATATCCATAAAAAATTCTCTTGACGGTAGCGCCTCCTGTTGCAAATAAACATCCAGCAGATCGTTGAAGCGGGTATAAGACGACAACAAACAAAGCTCCGTCGGTGCATCAAATTCTACAACACAAATGCCTTCCAAAATCTGCATATCGGTAAGTTGGTTTCTGGCGGTGCCGAGAGTCGGCGGGGCGTGCAGTTGTCCTTCACAGGAGTGCCATGCCCAGATCGGGGCGTTTCCATTTAGTTCGATGCCACGTGCTGCCATTTCGAGTGCCATCCATTCGTAGGCGGGGCGCCAGTTGACCGGTGCAAAATCCCATTCGGCATACAAGATGCCTTTTTTTTCGAGTATTTCGCAGGCGGTCATTGACTGAAAAGACCAGAGCCGAAGCGTTGTGGAATCACTCATGATCGTCCATTATTCCAAAAATTTCATTAATCGCATCTTGCAATTCCTGTGTATGCTGACTTGGATGGATACCATTTTCAAAACCGAATGATTGGGCGGCTGGTTCCTGCAGATTCAGTATTTTGGCGATTGTTTGCAATATTTCCCCATCCTCCGTTTCCAAAACACGCTTTATGATGTGCAATTGCAAAGCTTTTATATCTGTCATTATATTTAAATGATTAATGCTAAATATTCAATGCTCCTGACAGGCGCCTTCCAGGCTGGCTATCCACGCGCGAATCAGCTCAATGCCTTCTTTATGTGGAAGCACCCGCCCGAATTCCGGCATCATCACGCCCGGATCGTTTGATTCCATTCTATAATACAAAATCGAAGCGTCCGGTTGACCCGGCACGATGCCAAATTTCCTTCCGCCGGAGCCTTTGCCTGCAGCAACGGGCGTTTTGCAAAAGCCGAGTTTGCCGCGATCGGTCTGACCCGCTGTGAGATACAAGCCGGAAGTGTGTGCCGGTCCCTGCTCGCTATGGCAATGTCCGCAATTTACATCAAGATACGCTAAGGCTCTGGCTTCCAGCGTACCGCTTTGGGGATCATTCCATCGGGCAATCGGTTGGAAGCGCTCCAGATCTTCGCCTTGCAAAATACCTACGTTCTGCCATTTCTGCAACTGGTTCAGCTCGCCGTCGGCGTAAGCAAACGGGCGATCCAGATTACGCACCTTCGGTCCGATGGGTAGTACTTTATTATTTACATTATGACAACTTTTACATTGATTTTTATTGGGCACCAGATATTCAATATCATGTTTTTGCCCGGCTTCGTCTGTCCAGCTTACAGGCTTAAAATCCCCGATGAGACTGAGTTTGGCGTCTTTTTGTTGCTCGTCCCAGACGTAAGTAAACGCCTGCCAGTCGCCTTTTGTTTTTATCAGCAATCGGGTTTCTATGATGCGCCAATCATGATCCGGTTGCCTAAAATCGGAGGGGTAATAAAAGGTTTTTATCAAAACGGTATTGTCAGGAAATTCCACCTCGCCCCGCTTATTCACGCTGGCGCTCACACTGTCGGGCATCCAGACAAAACGCGCTTTGTAGGCATAATCTGAGAACAAGGGCGTGTTCAGATCGTAGGGCAGCACATGCTCGTTTGGTTGCAAATCTGCCTGATTACCAGTGAAAAACGCATATTCAGAAAGCAATTGGTAAGGCAATTGATCGGGGTCAACATTAACCGGTGGCGCTGGAATGTTCTTTGGGCGCTGGCATTCAGTTAGTAAATGGCTGAATAATATAATTATTAAAAGCCATGCAACGATATTTAAAGGCTTTGGCATAAAAAGCGGATTTTCAGAATTTAAAATCATTGGAATGAGACTGCCGGTAGTGCCGGTTTTTCACAATTATATTTAGCCAAATCTTTATTCACGTTTTTAAAATCATTGGCAGCGTCCACGTTCGCGAAGCGAAGGTTCTCTCCGCTCTGGCGGATGCAGATATTCATGGGGTTGGCGCCGCTACGCGTGTCGTCGAGGATGCCATCGTACAGGATATCCTGGGGTTTGCCACCGAACACCACATTGACCATTTTGCCAAAATCTTTAGTCAGATCGGGTAGAGAGGGTTTGCGTTTGTAGATGTTATTATGAATGTAAATATCGTAACTAAATGGATTATATTCTTTATCATTCCAGGGATTTTCAGTGATCTGGTAGCTGGCGATAGCGGTACCTATTGTTTTGTGTCCAATGATCTCATTGTCAAATATTTCTACGTTTTTTGCAGCAAGCAGAATGATGCCCGTGCCCGGCGGTACGATGCCCACGATATTACCCTCCGGCGCAAAATTTTTATGATTATTATTTATGATTTTATTGCGGTACACGCGGCACGAGTGTCCGTTAATTACCTGTAAATCAGGGAGATCAAAGACCAAAATGCCGCCGGCGTTGTTTTCGGCGCGACAGTCGTACACTTCGGCGTTGATGCAATTTTCAATTTCAATGCCCGCCACATTCTCGTGGGCGTAGCTACCCCGCACGATGACGTTGGTGGATTGCCCTACATAAATGCCTGCATCTGAAGCAAATGCGGCTTCGCAGTTTTCGATCAGCACATTGGAGCAAGCCACCGGATAGATACCGTAGCCGCCGTTGGTTGCCAGCGCGCCGGCGCTCCAGGCGGTTTTTATATTGCGCAGGGTCACCGTTTTGCTATCCTGAATTTTGATGCAATCGCCTTTGGTGTCCAGCACAGTCAGATCGAGGATAGTCACGCTGTCGGCGGTAATTTTCAAGCCTTCGGCGCCTATTTTTTGTCCTTTAAACGAAAGAATCGTTTTGTCCATACCGGCACCTTTGATGGTCACATTGGCGATGCCGTCAAGCGATAGGGGTCGGTCAAATTCAAATATTCCCGCCGGAATTTCGATTACATCGCCGGGTTGGGCAGTGATAAGTTGTTTCTGGAGTTGGGCGTACATTTCTTCGTCAATCTCAATATTGGCGGGTGCTTTATGTTTGGGCTGACAACCCCAGAACAGGAGCATTGCCAGCAATAATCCGGTGAAATCTGGTCGCATGAGCAGGTGTTTTTTGTTGCTAAATTTAAACAGAAATTTATTGAATGCAAAACGAAAGATAGCGTGCAGAATCGAATCAATTGGCAGAAGCTCTGGAATTTTCTGTATTTTTGCAGCAAATTTTAAACCATAGTACTATTATCATATAATTATAATAAAATGAGAAAACATTTAGTAGCTCCCTCGGTATTGGCCTCCGATTTTACGCGGATGCGCGAGGAATTTAACATGGTGAATGAAAGCGAAGCAGACTGGTTTCACCTGGATGTCATGGATGGACGCTTTGTGCCTAACATTACGTTTGGGATGTTTATTATTGAATTTATGAAAACGCTGGCTGAAAAGCCTCTGGACGTGCATTTGATGATCGTGGAACCCGAGAAATACATCGAAGATTTCCGCAAAGCCGGCGCAGATGTAATTACGGTGCACTACGAAGCTTGTCCGCACTTGCATCGTACAGTGCAGCAGATCAAGGAAACCGGCGCCAAGGCCGGCGTGGCTTTGAATCCGCATACGCCCGTGGAGTTGCTGGATGATATTATTGAAGATGTTGATTTAGTGCTGTTGATGTCAGTGAATCCGGGTTTCGGCGGGCAGAAATTCATTTATCGGAGTTTGAACAAAATTCAGCGCCTGA
>CAZQTF010000131.1:0-11160 GCA_964596135.1 uncultured Saprospiraceae bacterium
GCAACAACAATTTACCTTTTCTTTCAATTACTCTCTTTTTTGTCCTGTACTTAGCATTTTGATATTACAATATTTTTTTAGATTTTGTGTTATTATCGCAAAGCGAAGATAAAACTTTTCGACACGCTTCAAAAAGAATTCATAAGACGGGAGCAAGATAGTGTCATTTATACGAAAACCCAATTATTTTTCTCCCGGATTGAACCCCACGTTCGGCATCAGCTCCAACAACACTGGCATTATCGGCGGTAATTTACACGATCAATCGATGTAGTAAACCAGAATTTATTATTTTTAAAATTTTCAAAAACCGATTTTATGGACAGAAGAGCAATACTTGCAACTCTGCTGGGTAGGGGCATTGGAAAAGCTGATAATGCGCAGTTTTTGCCACCGCCAGATACCACCCTTACGCCTTATTCGGGTTCTTGGGGCTTCGAACAAGCTGCTCACCTGCTTCGACGAGCCACGTTTGCACCCACTCAGGCGATGATCAAAGAAGCTGCGGATAAAGGACTGGAGGCAACCATTGATCTGCTGTTTCAGGATTTACCCCTGCCGGAGCCCCCTGTCAACTATTACTACGCAAATGATTCGGTGCCTATTGGTGCCACCTGGATCAACGCCTCTTACAATGGCGGCAGTGACATTTCAATCGCCAGAGAGCGTAGCCTGCAAGCCTGGACACTGGGGTTGTTGTTGGAAGAAGGTATTTCTATTCGCGAAAAAATGACCTTATTTTGGCACAATCATTTCGCTATCAACGAAATACAGGATTCAAAATTCGTATATCGTTATATTACTTTATTGCGTACCAACGCCTGGGGCAATTTCCGTGCATTGGTAAAAGCTATTACCATTGATCCAGCCATGCTGCGCTTTCTGAATGGCAATCAAAACACCAAAAACGCACCCAACGAAAACTACGCCCGCGAACTCATGGAATTGTTTACCATTGGCAAAGGTGAGCAGGTGGGCGCCGGCGATTATACGACGTTCACCGAACAGGATGTTGCTGAAATGGCGCGTGCACTCACCGGCTGGCGCGATCGGGGTTACCTCACCGAAGATGAAAACGAAAAATTAGAATCTTTTTTCGACGAAGAACGCCATGATCCCACGCCCAAGCAATTATCGCATCGCTTCGGCAATGCAGTTATCAATGACATGGGCGATCAGGAATACGCACATCTGGTGGACATTATCTTCCAGCAAAGAGAAGTGGCTCGATTTATCTGTCGCAAATTTTATCGCTGGTTCGTTTATTACAAAATTGACGATGCCATAGAAAATGACATCATCGAACCGATGGCTCAGATGCTCATTGACAGTGACTTTGAAGCGAAACCAGTTTTGAAAGCCCTGCTAAAGAGCGAACATTTTTTCAATGTGCTAAGCATCGGCCCCATGATCAAAAACCCTTTGGATTTTGTGGTGTCGGTGATCAAACCACTGGCGATAGAATTACCAACCGATCTCAAACAGCGTTACACCACTTTGCTCAAAATATTCCAGGAAACGGGTCCCATGCAAATGCAGTATTATAATCCGCCGGAAGTGGCTGGCTGGAAACCTTATTATCAAAAACCAGCCTTCTATCGCATCTGGATCAATGCTTCTACGCTTACCCGACGTATGGCATTTGTGGATAATTCTCTTTACGGCGGTCTTTCCAGCGGCGATGGCGATGAAGTCAAGCTGGACGTGCTAAAATTTGTCGGAGTGCTCGACGATCCCTATGATCCCAATGAAGTAATCAAGGGTTTTGCCCGCATTCTCTTTCCACAGCCGTTGACTCCAGCTCAGATCACCGGTTTGAAAGAAATACTGCTACCCGGTTTACCCGACTACGAATGGGGTGTAGAATACACGGATTATGAAGCCAATCCCAACGATATGCAATTAGCCAACGCGTTGGACTCCAAATTGCGCGATCTGATTGCTACAATGATGAAAATGGCAGAATTTTATTTGAGTTGATTTGATCGCCGGCTTCTAATGGGCTAATTGCGGTAATTAAAAATCATTAACACAAACCAAATTAATGATGAAAAGAAGAAACTTCATAAAAACGGCTGGCACCACCGCCGTTGCGCTTCCTGTTTTTTTTAATGGCGTCCAGCTATCTGCTATTCCCAGGTCATCTCTTTTCAATTTTATCGAAGAAACAGACCGGGTACTGATTCTGATTCAAATGAATGGAGGTAATGATGGTTTGAATATGGTCATTCCGCGGGATCAGTACAGTGGGCTTGCCGCCGTTCGCAAGAATATTCTAATTCCCGAAAACCAGGTATTGCCGTTGACCGATACGGCCGGGTTTCATCCCAGCCTTAAAGGGCTTCAACTGATGTACCAGGAAGGAAAAGCCGGCGTGATACAAAGCGTGGGCTATCCCAATCAAAACCGTTCGCATTTTCGGTCTTATGATATCTGGGCGAGCGGTTCTCCCGCCGAGGAATTCTGGAACACAGGATGGATGGGACGTTACTTTGAAGACTTGTACCCCGATTTTCCCGAAGGATATCCTAATGCGGCGCATCCACATCCGTTTGCCATTACCATGGGGTACATTGTATCGGAAACCTGTCAGGGTACTATTTCCAATTATAGTATCACGCTGAACGATCCATTCAATATATATGAATTGTTTGAAGGCGAAGACAGTGCCATACCCGATACTTATTATGGGGATGAGCTTAAGTTTCTGCGCACTTCCATCGCACAGACCAACGCCTATTCAGAGATCGTTACGGCTGCCGCCAACCGGGGCAGAAATATGATCACCTACAACGAAAACAACCGCCTGGCACAACAATTAAAAAATGTGGCACTGCTCATTTCAGGTGGTTTACAAACCAAAATCTATGTTGTCAGCATCGGTGGATTTGATACCCATGCCAATCAGGTATTAGACGGAAACACCACAGTCGGTACGCACGCCGATCTTTTGGAAAGGATTTCTAATGCAGTTTCAACTTTCCAGGAAGACCTGAAACGACAAGGGTTGGAAGAGCGTGTCATCGGGATGACCTTTTCGGAATTTGGTCGCAAGATCAAATCCAATGAAAGCCTTGGCACCGATCATGGTACTGCCGCGCCGATGATTTTATTCGGTAGTTGCGTCAAAGCCAGCGTATTGGGCGAAAGCCCCGAGATCGCAAATGAAGTTGATCCCAGCGAAGGGCTCCCCATGCAATACGACTTCCGGGATGTATATGGCTCGATTTTGGTAGATTGGTTTAAGGTAGATGAAAACAAGGTGCGAACCATGCTTTACCAGGATTTTCAGAAGCTACCGGTCATTCAGGATTGCCAGATCAACACCTCGACCGATGAACCGGAAGCCCTTGATATCACGACTGGAAATTTTCCGAATCCTTTTGAAAACTGGACTAACATTGAATTTGACTTGCCGCAAAACGCCTGGGTACGGCTAAGTATTTTTAATGCTTTGGGTGGAGAAATCCGCGTATTGACCAACCAGCGGCTCAATGCGGGGGCGCATCGCGTTACCTGGGACGCTTCCGGGCAGGCTGCAGGCACTTATTTTTATCGTTTGCAAATCGGAAATCAGTTTAAAACCAAAAGGATGATAAAAATCTGAGGCGATTGTTACTTTCTGCAATATGCTTTATATCGTTCAAAATGAGCTGCTTGTTACATCAGGTGGCTCTTTTTCTTTTTGCAAAATTATTTTTTATAGCACATTAAACTTATTCAGAAAATGTCGGTCTAACGCCTCAATATTGGTTTTTTATTACAAAAAACCGGTAATTATTAATCAATTCTTCCACACCAAAACTCAACGCATGGATAGAAGAGCTACTCTGGCAACTTTGCTGGGCAAAAAGCGCGTAAACAAGCAAATATCCCGGCAAAACTTCAGTCCGATAATGCCTCCCGATGGAACACTTTCGGCGTACACCGGCGAATGGGGATATGCACAGGCAGCGCATCTGCTCCGGCGCGCGATGTTCGGACCAACACACGCACAGATCAAGGAAGCACTGGGTAAAGGTTTGGCGGCTACAGTCAATCAGTTGCTTGCAACACTACCGATGCCCGAACCACCCGTCAATCCTTCTTTTCAGAACGATCCGGTAGTGCCGGTGGGCGCTACCTGGATCAATGCGCCCTACTCAGCGGAAGTGAACGTACGGGGCTATCGCAATCAGAGCCTTCGCGCCTGGACGCTGGGACTAATCCTCACCGAGGGCTTCTCCATTCGGGAAAAAATGACGCTCTTCTGGCATAATCACTTCGCTATCAATCTGACGAACGTCAACGATCCGAAATTTTTGTACAAATATGCTACCACTTTGCGCACGTATGCGTTGGGTAATTTCCGTGCATTGGTAAAAGCTATTACCATTGATCCAGCCATGCTGCGTTTTCTGAATGGCAATCAGAACACCAAAAACGCACCCAATGAAAACTACGCCCGCGAACTCATGGAACTGTTCACTCTCGGCAAAGGCGAGCTTGCAGGTTCGGGTGATTACACTACCTTCACCGAGCAGGATGTACTGGCAATGGCGCGAGTACTTACCGGCTGGCGCGACCGGGGGCATTACAGCAACAACGCGGCCGTTCCGGTCGAATCTTATTTTCTGCCCAATCAGCACGATACTGGTACCAAGCAATTATCGCACCGTTTCAACAATATTGTAATCAACAATATGGGCGACCAGGAATACGCATATCTGGTGGATGTCATTTTCCAGAAGCCGGAAGTGGCAAGGTTCATCAGCCGGAAGCTGTACCGCTGGTTTGTATATTACGAAATTGACGATGCCACCGAGCAAAACGTAATCGAACCGATGGCGCAATTGCTGATTGATAATAACTACGAGATTAAGCCTGTGGTGGAGGCGCTGTTGCTCAGTGAACATTTCTTCGATGTGCTCAATCGGGGTCCGATGATCAAAAATCCGCTGGATTTTATTGCTTCCGTTTTCAAACAGACGCAAACGGCATTCCCGCCCGAACTGGGGCGCCGCTACAATGCCTGGTTTCAGTTGTTTCGGCTCAGCCCACAAATGCAGATGGAATATTACAATCCACCTGACGTAGCTGGCTGGAAAGCCTATTATCAAACGCCCTCATTCTATCGCCTGTGGATCAACGCTTCTACCCTGCCCCATCGCATGGAACTCACCGATGCACTGGCTGGCGCGGGCTATAACTTTGGCGGTTTTCGCGTAAAAATCAATGTGCTTGAGCTGATCAAAACCCTCGACGATCCTTATGATCCCAACGAAGTCATCAGGGGATTTACCGACATCTTTTTTCCTCAACCTATTGAAGATGAGCAGATTAAGGCACTAAAGGAAGTACTGATTCCTGGCTTACCCGATTACGAATGGGGAGTAGAATACACGGATTACGAGGCAAATCCGAATGATACACAACTGGCCCGCTCCGTGGAAGCCAAACTGCAAAGCCTGCTGAAAGCTATGCTAAGTATGCCCGAATTTTATTTAAGCTAATCCCTATTAGTTGATGTGCTAATGTGCCCATGCGTTGATATTGGTCATATTCCACAGACAAAAAATGAAATAAATGAAAAGAAGACAATTCATAAAAAACGCCGGCGCTGCCGCTAGCCTGCCAATTTTCCTGAACGGCATGCAGCTCACGGCTATGCCCAGATCATCCTTCTTCAATTTCATCAATCCTGAGTCGGATCGAGTGCTGGTGCTGATTCAGATGAATGGTGGCAACGATGGGTTGAATATGCTCATTCCTCGCGACCAGTACGATGGCATTGCCGCCGTGCGCAGCAATGTGATGATCCCTGAAAACAAAGTACTGGCACTAACCGATCAAACTGGTTTGCACCCCAGCATGCAATCTATTAAAAATATTTACGAAGAAGGGCGAATCGGTGTGGTTCAGGCGGTAGGATACCCCAATCAAAATCGCTCCCATTTTCGTTCTTCGGATATCTGGACAAGCGCATCTCCGTCCGACCAGTTCTGGAGTACCGGCTGGCTGGGGCGCCATTTTGAAACCAATCATACCAATTTTCCGGAAGGATATCCCAACGCCGACTTTCCGCATCCGTTTGCTATCACCATGGGCAGCATTGTATCAGAAACTTGTCAGGGTACGACTGCGAATTTTAGCATGACGCTGGAAGATCCGTTCAATATATCACCGCTTTACCAGGGCATCGGCAGCACCACGCCCGATACGCCTTACGGGCGGGAACTGACGTTTCTGCGTACTTCGATCGCCCAGACCAATGCCTACGCGGATGTGATCACAATCGCCGCCAACAGCAATACCAATCAAGTGACCTATCCTGAGAACAACCGCCTCGCGCAGCAGTTGAAAAATATCGCGCTGCTAATTGCCGGAGGACTGCAAACCAAAGTCTACGTCGCCAGCATCGGTGGATTTGATACCCACGCCAATCAGGTAGCAGGGGGAGATACCACTACCGGCGACCATGCCGAACTCCTGCTGATGCTTTCCGAGGCAATTGTCGCTTTTCAGAACGACCTCAAGGCGTTAAGGCTGGAAGAAAGAGTGATCGGCGTGACCTTCTCAGAGTTTGGTCGCCGCATTCGTTCTAACGAAAGTTTTGGCACTGATCATGGTACCGCCGCACCGCTGATTGTGTTTGGAAGCTGCGTAAATCCCACGATTTTAGGTGAAAACCCAGAAATTGCCCGCGATGTAGACCCCGACGAGGGGGTGCCGATGCAATACGATTTCCGCGATGTGTACGGCTCCATTCTGATGGACTGGTTTGATCTAAGTGAAACGGATGTGAAAACCCTACTCCACGAAGGCTTTCAAAAGCTGCCAATTATTCAGGATTGCCGAACAACCACAGCTGCCAATGATCCATCGCTCGTCGAGCAGTTGATACTCAATATTTACCCCAACCCTGTTCTCGATCGGGCAAACATTGAATTTACGCTGGAACGCGATCACTGGGTGCGCTTGAGCGTCTTTGACGCGCTTGGCTCGGAAATTGGAGTACTGACCAACAAAAACCTGCCTGCGGGCTTGCATCAAGTACCTTTTGAAGCCAAGGAACTGCCGGCGGGCACGTATTTCTGCCGCTTACAAGTTGATCATCAGGTACAAACGAAACGAATTGTTTTGATAGGTAGTAAATAATTGTGTAACAAAGGGGAAGGAAGAGAACCATGTTTTTCTTCCTCCCTATTTTTCAAAAGTGGAAACTTCTCGGATCGCGGTGCGTACATCTTCGCGCTCTTGTGTCACCCTTTCCTCGTTCCAGCCAAAGTAACTTTTCAGATCGGACAGCACTATTTCCAGCGTAGGTTCGATGCTCGGCAGGTTGAAATACAAACGCCCGGTGCGGCGATTGAAGAAATCCAATGCGTTGAAAATCAGTTCATTTTCAAGACAATATTTCAATTCAGCTCTAATTAAAGCCAGTTCTGGCAAGTCATTCAACTGGCTCATAAAGTCAATAATTTGCTCGGATTGTTTACCGTAATTCGTTACTAAATAGGCTGCATAGTAATCGTTGAGCCCTTTTTTATTTATTTCTTTTTTTATAAAAGAACGATATTCATTCACTTCCTTCTCATTTTCGAAAGGTCCGCCGGAAATCCCGATTTTATCGGTTTTGCAAGTGCCGAAATCCCGATTGTGCTCCTTTTGGAATTTCTTTCCCACCAGATTAACCACTTTTTCCGCCATTTTCCGGTAGCCGGTAAGCTTGCCGCCAGCAATCGAAATCAAGCCGGATTCTGATTCGAAAATTTCATCCTTGCGCGACATCTCGGAGGCGGATTTCCCTTCCTCGTGAATCAAAGGACGTAGTCCTGCCCAACTAGATTCTACATCTTCGATGGCCAGATTTACATCCGGAAACATCTTGTTGGTTGCTCTCAGAATGTATTCTACGTCTTCTCTCCCACCCAGTACGTGGTTGAGGTCGCCATCATAAGGCGTATCGGTCGTACCAATGTAAGTCGTACGGTGCCGGGGTACGGCGAACATCATACGACCATCTTCAGGAACATCAAAATAGACAGCGTGCCTTACCGGCAACTTCTCATGCGGCACCACGATGTGTACCCCTTTGGAGTGAAACAAATGCTTGCCATTCAGCGAATTGTCCTTCTTTCGCAGTTCATCCACCCAGGGGCCTGCCGCGCTGACTACGTAGGTAGCCTTTATACCAAAGGCTTTATTTGTTAATAAATCTTTACAATGAACACCTTCTATATGATGAAGGTTGTAAATAAAATCATCTACTCTGACATAATTTGCACTCAAAGCGCCATATTGAGCCGCCGTTTTGAGGATCTCGATCGTCAGACGGGCATCGTCCGTACGATATTCGGCGTACAAACCGCCACCATTCAAAACATCCTTTCGCAGCAATGGCTCGATGGCAATCGTCTCCTCTTTGCTCAACATTTTACGCTTGTCTTCTCCTTGCACCTCCGCCAGAATATCATACACCATCAAACCAATGGATGTGAGTAATTTTCCGTATGTACCACCCTCAATAAGAGGTAATAGCATTTTTTCCGCCGTCACCAAGTGCGGCGCCAGGCGATGCACCACCGCCCGCTCGCGCCCGACTTCACGCACCAGCGCAATTTCGAATTGCTTGAGATAACGCAACCCCCCGTGAATTAGTTTGGTAGATTTGCTGCTCGTACCGGAGGCAAAATCGCGCATTTCCACCAGCGCTACCTTCATACCCCGCAAAGCCGCATCCAGCGCGATACCCGCACCGGTAATGCCTCCTCCGATCACAACGAGATCGAAATGCGTAGATTTGAGTTGCTGAATCAATTCGGGGCGATGTCGAGCAGATAAGTAGTTCAAGGCTTGGAAATTTTCTTTTAGAAATTCGGACTTCTACAAATTTAATATTTGCAAAGTCATTCCAAAAGAGTAATTGTAAAAAATACAATTTGTTCACTGAATCAAGCACTGTACACTGCAAACTGCCAACCGTTCAACATCTACTTCAGTACGCCCAACTCCTTGCCAACTTTCGTAAATGCCGCCACCGCTCTTTCCAGATGCTCCTGCTCGTGCGCCGCCGAGATTTGCACGCGAATCCGCGCTTTACCTTTGGGTACCACCGGGTAGAAAAATCCGATCACATAAATGCCTTCATCCAGCAATTTCGCTGCGAATTCCTGCGCCAACGGCGCGTCGTACAACATAATCGGCACGATCGGATGCTCGCCGGGTAGGATGTCAAAACCCGCGTCGGTCATGGCTCTGCGGAAGAACTGTGTGTTGTGTTCGAGCTTATCGCGCAACTGCGTGGAAGCGCTCAGCAACTCAAATACCCTGATCGAAGCGCCCACGATCGCCGGCGCCACGGTATTCGAGAACAAATATGGACGCGAACGCTGTCGCAGAATGTCCACGATTTCTTTTTTAGCCGCCGTGAAACCACCACTCGCGCCGCCCAAGGCCTTCCCCAGGGTTCCGGTGATAATGTCAATCCGATCCATTACGCCGCGATATTCGTGCGTACCACGACCGGTTTTGCCCAAAAATCCTGTAGCGTGGCATTCATCAATCCCGACCATTGCATCATATTTTTCCGCTAAGTCGCAAATTTTATCCAGTTGCGCAATTGTACCATCCATCGAAAAACAACCATCGGTGAAGATCAACTTCCGACGCACACCCTGCGCAGCTTTGAGTTGCTCCTCCAAATCTGCCATATCGTTGTGCTTGTAGCGAAAACGCTGCGCTTTGCACAGGCGAATGCCATCAATGATCGAAGCGTGGTTCAACTCATCTGAAATCACGGCATCCTCCTCGTTCAGCAAGGGTTCAAACAAGCCGCCATTCGCGTCAAATGCTGCCGCGTATAAGATCGCGTCTTCCTGCCCCAGAAATTCGGCAATTTTCGCCTCCAGTTCCTTGTGAATGTCCTGCGTGCCACAAATGAAGCGCACCGACGACAAGCCAAAGCCATGCGTATCAATCGCCTCTTTTGCTGCCTTAATCACCTCCGGGTGAGACGACAAGCCCAGGTAATTGTTCGCGCAGAAATTCAGCACTTCCAAGCCCTGATCGGTCTTGATCTCCGCGCCCTGCGGCGTAGTAATAATGCGCTCGGTCTTATACAAACCGGCATCTTGTATTTCTTTTATTTCCTGCTCTAATGCGGGTTCTACGGTTGTGAACATGATATGAAATGTTTTATTTATTATAAATACAGCGTATTATTCAGTTTGAAACTACTAATCTTTCCATTGGAAAGTAGTAGCAGATTTTGTCTCTTTACCTTCCTCAAAAATAAAAACAGTCATAATATCCCAATCTCGCTTGTTTTTATAAGTTAGTATAACTTCAACATAAGATAATTCTTCAGGTTTTGATATCTTTTCAATATAATTTAAAACCTGCACACCAGTACCTTCGACTAATTCATTATATTCAGCTTTTAAAGTTATTTGACTTTCGGGAAGAATATTGACGTTTAGTTCTTCACAATGCGTGAATCCCTCTGTTGGAAAAAATACACCAGCATTATAAGCAATATTTTTTGACTTATTTCTAATAATTATGTCATAGTTCCAAATAACATCATTTAAATATATAGCATTCATCATCCAAACGCTTCCGTTAGCATCAGTTTTATTGTTTGGGCTTAATTCTAAAATCTTTTTTATCGCACCAACTGGTATTATCTCAACTTCAAGTATGGGAAAATCATCAGTATTGATATTAGGAATGTCGAAGCTATCTTTTGACACTCCTTTTGCTCCTGCTATATCAGTTTTATTAATTACTACCTCTTCCGACAAAAAATTTGTTAATTTAAGTAATCCATCTCTAATTTTTTGAGTCTCAACATAGTATAAATCATCGGTTATTACTCCTATCCTTCTATCCTTACAGATTTGATTAAATTTTCCTTTAATCAAAATGAACTCTTGCAGCTGTGCTGGCTGCTCAACAAAAAAAACTTGCAATTTATTAATGGCTTCTTCTAAATCTTCAGATAAGATAAACTGGATTTTTTTTAAATCCTCCATAGAAATTATTTATCGGACTTCATAACTCTTTCATACCTTTCCCCCAAATGCACCAACATATCCTTCGTCATGCCTTCCAAATCATATTCTGGTTGCCAATTCCAGTCTTCGCGCGCGGGCGAGTCGTCAATGCTGTGGGGCCAGC
>CAZQTF010000132.1:0-11085 GCA_964596135.1 uncultured Saprospiraceae bacterium
TTAAAGGGCATTAAATTAGATACAATTCGTGAAAGTGCAAAGGATAAAACTGAAATTCGACGGTGCCAAGGATTTTATTATGAATAGAAGGTTAAAATAGAGAAAAAAATAATGCGTTTTGCCATTCCCGGACAAAAATGAAGCTGTAGTGTTAATGTTATTGCATGGTGCTTCATAAAGTGGTTCTTTTGTGGCTGACATTCCTGCCTCCCTTTACCCGGAATTGTTTTCATTCATTTATAATCTCAAAAACAAAAGTCTTATGAAACAAATTTATTTACTTTTCCTTATTTTATTTAGTAAAAGTATAATACAAGCGCAATCGGTATTCCCGACTTATGAAGAGGAGCCGGTGTGGTGCGTACAGGAAAGTGTATTTGGTATGCCACCCCAAACGTATTTATTTAAAATGGGGAAAGATACTACTATTTGTAATAAAATTTATACCCGCATTTTATGGTGTCCCAATCCTCAGAGTAACGAAGCAGAATGTGGTATCTGGACGCATATTCGGCAAGAAGAGGGACGTATTTATCGTTATTCGGAAAGCTGTAGAGAAACGTTAATTTATGATTTTACATTACAACAGGGAGATACTATTCGGCATGGTTTAGACGATAGCTACGGATTAGGAGTTGTTTCCAAAGTAGATACTATTAACTATAATGGTGTATTACGTAAAACGCTTACTATTGACTATCCACAGCTATTTCCCTTTCCCATGTTACCTATAAAAAGAACTTGGATTGAAGGGATTGGAGATATTTTCATCCATTTGACCATGTGCTATGCTTGAGTAGTAATTGCGAATTTACTTCCAGTGTTATTTGCTTTTCCAATAAAAACGGCATTCAGTACGGCGCTTGCACCGAGCCGTGTAATATAGATAACACAACTGATACGGATGATATCATAAAAAATAAATTTATTATGCATCTTTCCCGGAACCCCGTGCGCGTGCAGGAGCGATTGAATGTGCGTCTTGACTCCTCCAAGCCGGCGGCCGGACAATTATATATCGTGAATATTTTCGGGCAAATTTTATATCACAAAAGCCTGCAATTGGCTGGTTATGAAGAACGTATGGAGCTTGATTGGTCGTCTGCTGCTGCGGGCATTTACTGGCTGGTGTGGCGGAACAAAGACGGGAACCGGCAATCGCTGAAGTTGGTAGTGCAGTAAGCTTGATTGAAAATAAATTCAAAATGACAATTATTAGCAAAACCATCATTTATGAAAGTTTTAATTCTATTCTAATTAATAAAGTTTAAACATAGTTTGACTTTCGCTGTTGTAGGTTTTGAATTTTTAAACATCTCCAAACCTAAAAGCGATTAATTATGAGTAAGATGTACATGTTACTCATGGCTATATGTTTATTTGTAGCTGTGGGTAGCTTTGGGCAAACAGCAAAGGTACAGGTGATCCATAACTCACCTACACCGGGCACGGGCGCCGGTCCGGTCGTTGATATTTATATAAACGGCGCCTTACTTCCCGAACTGACGGCTGTGCCTTTCCGGGCAGCCACGCCCTTCCTGGATGTGCCTGCAGGTGCAGACATTGAAGTAGCGGTAGCGGTAAATCCCAGCAATTCCGTGGCCGATGCGATTGCCACCTTCCCGCTTGGTTCACTGGATGACGGCGGTACGTACGTAGTGATTGCGGCTGGCATCGTCGGCGATGCGACCAATGGCTTCAATCTCTATGTAAATCCGGCGGCTCAGGATACAGCTGGTATGATGGGCAATGTAGATTTTACTGTGTTTCACGGCTCTCCGGACGCTCCGAATGTGGATGTAGATGCACGTACCGTGGGTACGTTGATCTCTGATCTGGCATTCGGTGAATTTACCGATAGCTATTTATCGGTTCCTGCTGGTAATTATTATCTCGATGTACGCGCTGCGGGCGACCCCAATATTGTAGCGACTTTCCAGGCAGATCTGAGCGGACTGGGCGGCGGTGCAGCTACGGTGTTTGCCTCTGGTTTGCTGGGAGATACGCCGTCATTTGGCTTGTTTGCAGCATTGCCCGATGGTACAGTGGTAGAATTTCCGGCCAGCCCGGTAGCGCGGGTTCAAATTATTCACAATTCCCCGGCTCCAACGGTGGATGTATATGCCAATGGTGCCCTGCTGCTGAATAATTTTGCCTTCCGAACGGCAACTGCGTTTGATTTCCTGCCCGCCGATGTGCCTATTGACATTGCCGTAGCCCTGGATAACAGCACTTCGGTAGCCGATGCATTGGTGATTTTTGAGGATATTGTTTTTGAAAATGGCAAGACTTACGTAGTAACCGCGGGTGGTATTGTTGGCAACGGTGATTTTCCGTTCACATTACAGGTGAATGACATGGCTCGGGAATCCGCCCAAATTGCTGGTAACGTGGAGTTTGCAGCATTGCATGGCTCGCCGGGCGCGCCGAATGTGGACGTGGACGCATTTGCGGTGGGCAATCTGATTTCCAATTTGGCCTATGGTGAATACACTGATTATTTGTCGGTAGCGCCGGGCGCTTATTTCCTGAACGTACGCGCTGCGGGCGATCCCAATGTAGTAGCGACTTTCCTGGCAGATCTGAGCGGTTTGGCGGATGGCGTGGCAACGGTGTTTGCTTCTGGAATTTTGGGCGGCGACCCTGGCTTTGGCTTATTCGCGGCTTTACCAGACGGTACGGTAGTGGAATTCCCTGTAGCTCCGACGACCAAAGTGCAGATCATTCATAATTCGCCTTCCCCGACGGTGGATATTTACACCAACGGCTTGAAATTATTGGACGATTTTGCTTTCCGTACAGCGACGCCCTTCGTAGATGTACCGGCGGATGTAGCAATTGACATTGCGGTCGCACTGGATAACAGTACTTCCGTGACCGATGCGCTAGTGACTTTCGAGGATATTGTTTTTAATAATGGACAAACGTATGTTGTTTTTGCCAATGGAATCGTTGGCGACAATGACTTTCCATTTGGACTGGCTGTGAACGGACTGGCGAATTCATCAGGAACAACCGAAGATTTGGTGGATATTAACGTATTCCACGGTTCTCCGGGCGCGCCGAATGTAGATGTGGATGCTCGTCTAGTGGGCAATTTGATTCAGGATCTGGCTTACGGCGACTTTACAAGCGGCTACCTCTCCGTTCCGGCGGACGATTATTATCTGGATGTGCGTGCCGCTGGTGATCCAAACATCGTGGCGACTTTCAATGCCGACCTGACCGGTTTGGCTGGTGGCGTAGCGCAGGTGTTTGCTTCGGGTATTTTGGGTGGCGATCCTGGCTTTGGCTTGTTTGCAGCATTGCCCGACGGTACAGTGGTAGAATTTCCGGCCAGCCCCGTAGCGCGGGTTCAAATTATTCACAATTCCCCGGCGCCGACAGTTGATATTTACATCAACGGTGAACTTGGACTGGACGATTTTGCTTTCCGTTCGGCAACGGCTTTTGAATTCGCACCGGCAGAAACGCCTATTGACATTGCTGTAGCACTGGATAACAGCACTTCGGTAGCCGATGCACTGGTAACTTTCGAAGACGTAACATTTGAAAACGGCAAAACCTACTACGTAGTAGCAACCGGTATTGTTGGTGATGCAAACGCACCTTTTGGGCTGGAAGTGTATGACAGTGCTCGCGAAGCAGCCCTTGCTGGTACCGGCGTGGATTTGATCCTGTATCATGGCTCTCCGGACGCGCCAGATGTGGACGTGCAAGTGCAGAACACCACAACTGTTCTTTTTAATGACGTGGCTTACGGTGATTTTTCTGGGTATATCAATGTTCCGGCAGGCGCTTATAACCTCGAAGTGACACCGGAGAATGACAATTCAACCGTAGTGGCAACTTTCCAGGCGGATTTGAGCTCGCTGGACGGCGGCGCGGCGCTGGTATTTGCTTCCGGTTTATTTTCAGGAGTAGAGCCGGCTTTTGGTGTTTGGGTAGCATTGCCCGATGGTACGACCTTTGGACTGGATCAGTTAGTAAACACCGGAGAAATTGCAAGGTATGTGAGCAAGCTCGACATTATGCCGAATCCGATTCCCGCCAATTTCAACGCAACGGTTCAATACGCTTTGACCGAGGCTTTGGATGTAACAGTGGTGATCTCTAATTTTCAGGGGCAGATCGTTCGTACACAAAGATTGGGGCAGCAGCCCGCAGGCGAGTTTTCGCTGCGTCTGGATACCACGCATCTGGCGCAAGGTATTTACAACTATAGCTTTGTGACGCCGAAAGGCACCATGACCAAGCGTTTTGTCGTAACGAAGTAAAATTTATAATCGGGAGCATCCTCGACCTTGATAGCCGGTGGATGCTTCATTTTCCTGAAATCCAATCGGAAACAGGAGTATCGTTTTTTGTATAAAAAGGCGCATCGACCAAAAGTTGGTGGGCCTTTTTATATTTAGGTTCTTTTTTTAACAAAAGAATGTTTACTTTTTGCGCAAAATATACCAAATTACGAGTTGATTTCACTGAGACGCATGTTTCAGCATAAAAGCAAACTGTTAAATGTCGGAAGGATTTTTATTACCAGCGTTTAAAAAATTTAAATTTCGGGAGCTAAAAGTATATGCTTCGACCGAATGGCTCGCCGATAACCGAAAGAAATACCGGCAGGTATTCGATCGCTATGAAACGACTTTTATTTATGCGGAGCTTTCTTTTTACAATAAACTGTTTGACGAAGAGGACTGGGAAATTGATGTAACCCTGAAGTGTTTCGCCTTGAAAAAAGGACGTAAGGAACTGTGTTCATTGCAGTTGAAGAAAAAAGTAAGCAAATATGACAACGTGGTGTATATCCGCGAAGGATGGGGCAACAAGAGCGAAGGCACTTTCTGGAAGCGAGGTACGTATTTCTGGGAAGCCTGGATCGAAGGAGAAAAGGTGGCCACTAAATATTTTTACATCGAAGATGCCATGAAAGACGCCCTTCCGGGGGAAAATCCTTATATCCAGGTGCAATCGTTGCGCTTGTATGAAGGTCCTTATGATGATGTGATTGAAGATGAGCGTATTTATTTCAAACGTTTTAGCAGCGAGGAAACGCGTTATATTTATGTGGATATTACCTTGCACAATTTGAATATTACAAAACCCTGGCAGTGCGAGTTATTTATTAAATTTTATAATGACGCCCGTGAACTCAAAGGTCAGGTGGTACGCCTGCAGCGTATCGAAAAACGAGAAGACCTGATCAAAATTACCGCCGGCTGGGGATCCAACGTGAAAGGTTCGTGGCGAAAAGATCGCTATTCGGCTGAGATTATTTTTATGGATCGGTTGTTGGCAGTGATTCCATTTGAAGTCGGTGAAGAATTTGAAGAAGGCATCGCTGGCGTGCTTTTGCCGGACAGGCAGTCCACTATTGTCTTGTCGCCGGAGGCAGAAACGGCACAAAGTTTCGAGCAGGTGATGGCGAAGCTGGATGCGCTGATCGGACTCAATGACATCAAAGTGCAGGTGCGCAATCACGCCAAATATATCCAGTTTTTGCAGTTGCGCAAAGAAAAAGGCTTCGAAGAAAAAGAAGAGATTAATGTCCATTCGGTGTTTATTGGCAATCCGGGTACCGGTAAAACGACTGTTGCCACCATGATGGGCAAACTCTACCGCAAAATGGGCTTACTTTCTAAAGGGCACGTACACGAGGTCGATCGCGTGGATCTGGTCGGCGAGTACATCGGTCAAACTGCGCCGAAAGTGAAAGAAGCCATTGAAAAGGCAAGAGGCGGTGTATTATTTATTGATGAAGCCTACTCTTTGGCGCGTTCCAACGATGACAGTAAGGACTTTGGTCGGGAAGTAATCGAGATTCTGGTCAAGGAATTGTCCAATGGTCCAGGCGATCTGGCGGTTATTGTGGCGGGATATCCCAAGGAAATGAAGCATTTCCTGGACTCCAATCCCGGTTTGAAATCTCGCTTCAAACTATATTTTGAATTTCAGGATTATCTGCCGCAGGAGTTATCGCAGATTGCGGATTATGCCTGCCTGGAAAAAGGAGTAAAGCCGACCAAAGGAGCAAAAGCCAAAGTAGATGAAATCATTGTGGATGCTTACCGCAAACGCGATCGTACCTTTGGCAATGCGCGCTTTGTATTCGATTTGATCGAAAAGGCAAAAATCAATCTTGGTTTACGAGCCATGAACAGCTCAAGCCCGCGAGCGCTTGACAAAGAACAGTTGGCTACGATTGAACTGGAAGACGTTTTGAAAATTCAGGACGCCGTTTATCGTGAACTTCCGCACATTCCGGTGGATGAGGCGTTGCTTCAGGATTCGCTCAATGAACTGAACCGCTTGATCGGCATGGACAAGATCAAAGCACAAATCAATGAACTGGTGCGGCTGGTGCGCTTTTATCGCGAAACCGATCGCGACGTACTCAACAGCTTTTTCCTGCATACGGTTTTTGTGGGTAATCCGGGTACGGGCAAAACGACTGTAGCGCGCATTCTGACCAAAATTTACAAGGCTTTAGGCGTGCTCGAGCGCGGTCACATGGTCGAAACCGACCGGCAAGGGCTGGTTGCCGGCTATGTCGGTCAAACGGCGATCAAAACTGCTGAAAAAGTGGATGAAGCGCTGGGAGGGGTTCTTTTTATTGATGAAGCTTACGCGCTTTCGATGCACACAGTCGGCGGTCACGGCGATTTTGGCGATGAAGCCATTCAAACGTTGCTCAAACGCATGGAAGATCGCCGTGGGCAGTTCTTTGTATTCGTGGCAGGCTACCCTGACAATATGGAGGCATTCATGAAAGCCAATCCGGGATTGAGCTCCCGTTTTGACAAAGTTTTGAAATTCGATGACTATGCGCCAGAGGAATTGAGTCAGATTGCTTTGTTGATGCTCTCAGAACAGGGCATCGTGCCTACGCCGGAAGCCGAGGCTTATTTGAAAAAATACCTGGCGTTTGTGCATGAATACCGCGACAAGTATTTTGGCAATGCCCGCGCGGTGCGAAGTATCGTGATGGAAGCAATCAAAAACCAGAATCTTCGGCTGGCTTCCATTCCAATCGAAGAGCGCGACAATATCTCCACGCATTTACTAACTCTGGAAGATGTGCAAAACTTTAAATTGGATAAGAACGAAGGCATTTTCACGAAGAAAACAATTGGTTTTCAACGGCATAGCAGTGGCGGCGGAGAAGTGGCGGGAAGCCGGTAGGCATAATAAATAATTGACCATTAATAATTATCAATTCATGGTCCATGTTTTTGTTATTTTTACTAAATAAAGTGATTAACCATAAATCAATGTATCAATAAAATATCCCCAATCGCCAGGGCTTATACGTACGTTCGATCAGCGTGAAGTGCTCCGGTTGGCGAGTTTCTGCTCTAAAAAGCAGAATACCAAAGTGAAACATATCCACAGAGAATCTTACGCGTTTGTGCAGGCGCAGCTGCTTCCAGGCAGTTTCCATTTCGTTCGACCAGTGGATATCCGCAATGACAAAAACGCTCGATTCGCCGGCGAAGGCGAGGCATTGCTCAAAATACCTCAGGCTGGCGCCAGAGCGGTGGTCGCCATCAAGAAAAAGAAAATCAAGTGTTTTCAAATCCTGTAAAGCCGAAGGCAACAACTCGTCAAAAGTACCTGATCGCACCTCGATATGGTGAGCATTCATGATATTAAAATTCTGGCGTGCCTGCGCAGCGACATCGGGGCAGCCCTCCATCGTGATCATGCGGGCATGCAGTGCAGCGGCATGCAGATACAGCCCCGAAATGCCGAGTGACGTGCCAAGTTCCAGAATCGTATGCGGTTTGCAAAAATTGACCAGCCGAAACAGCTTTCTGCCGGTTGCTTTGGAAATGGCTGAATTTCGGGCAAGATCAGCAACGGTGCGCGTTTTGCTGTTATTTACTTTCGATCCCGCTCCATGATCTTCGATATGGAGTTGCGTGCGATTTTGTAATAACTGCTGGCGCAGCAACTCGATTTCTGAAAACGCATAAAATGAGCGCTTATCTTCCAGTACCGCATTTACCATTTCTGCTACAAAGGGGGAATGCACATCATAAATCGTTCTGGCGCGCCAAAAATAGCGGGCATAGCGAAGCAAAAAACGTAAATAAAGACCCAGCATTTTCATGCCCAAAAATAAGCGTTAAAGAATACATGCAGTTTTAAGAAGCAGGCGCCGGAGTGTCTGGCGGCATAAGCCGATTCCATTCCATGAGCAAACTGTGAAGCCAATGATTTCTGCTGCCGGTGGATGTAATAGATTCATATTCCTGCTTAGCCTGATTGTAAATATTTTGGGCTTCATCGGTGTTGCCACTCATGGTCTCATTCACAAACCACATTTGATAAGTATAACCATTAATCGCGCGGCTATAGTCATTACTACTCGGTAATAATTGCAAAGCTTTTTTATATTGGTCGGCGCCTTCGGGGTTTCTGCCGACGAGATAAAGAAAATCAGCATAGCTGCGAATATTGAAGATTTTATTGAACTCTTCTTTGGAAACCTCAATCGCTTTTTGATAATATTTCTCTGAATTAAAAATATCAAATGCAGAATATAATGAACGAGCCACAATATTATATTCTTTGTCGGAAACCATGTTCGGAATCTTTTCCATTACCCAGAATGCCTGGCTGGCCAAAAATGTTCTTTTTTCATTCAAATAACCGGATTTGCGATAATAGTATAAGTCACGCTCCGCCGGAGGTACCAGATCCATTTCGTATTGTACGCCATTTACATCAATAATATCTTTGACAAGAGAATTGAGCTGAAAGCGCAGCGATTGCTCTTCTTCTTTTCCGACTTGCTCGGCGGCGCTTGTCACTTTATAATCATCGGGCAATGAATTAACAACTTTTAGTAATGCCGATTCGATTTTATTTAGCTCCAGGCTGTATTCTTCCTGATTGATTGTACCCTCTATCTTTCGGGCATGTTCATTCCGGTCATAGCGCCGACTTAGACCAAAAGCTTCATCTTCTATATCGCGGAAGCGGTCTTCTTTGGTAATTTCCAGGAGTTGATCGAGCACGCCTTTTACCCTGCCGGCTTTCAGCATCTCTTTTAGTTCTGATTTGGCATCTTTCGACATAATCTTATTAGGTTGTATTAAATATGTGCTAAAACTACTAATTTAGCCGCCAATTGACTAAAAAAATGATGAGAATTTGACAAAATTTTGAGCAAATTATCTCTGATCTCCAGTTTTATAAAAACGATGAATGCAAACTGCTAATTGTAAAGAAAATTGGCGAAAAGGTAGCCGGAATTGCATAAAGTAGCATTATTTAACCACAATATACGTTCTTTTTGTACGTTTGCAGTTCCAAATACCTCTTTCCCTCGCCCCCCGGTAGATGTGTACAATTAAAAATGTAAATGTTTCAAATTATTAAAACACAGTTGATTAACATGAAAAAAAGATTTTTGATACTGGCAGCACTTTCGCTGCTTATTGGTTTTTGGGGTTTTGCGCAGGAAAAAGCGCCACTGGATTGGTTTCATCTCGATCCGGTACGAGATAGTTTCCCGGGTATCAGCACTCAGCAGACTTACCGCGAATTGCTCGGCAAAACCAAAGGTCGCACTATCATTGTAGCGGTGCTGGATTCCGGGGTTGATTATGAACACGAGGACTTGAAGGACGTTATGTGGGTGAATGCCGATGAAATCCCCGGAAATGGCATGGATGACGATAAAAATGGCTATGTGGACGATATTCATGGCTGGAATTTTATCGGTGGGGCAAACGGAGAAAATGTATATCATGATACTTATGAAGTAACCCGACTGTATGTGGCGCTAAAGAAAAAATATGAGGGCAAGGACGTGGCAAAACTCTCGAAAACCGAAAAATCGGAATACGATAAGTACCTGGAATACAAGAAGGTAGTGGAAGATAAAGTAGCAGAACTGTCGCCGAATGTCGCCCTCTACGAAGCCACCTGGCAGGCGGTGGAAGCCCTCGAAAAAGCGATTGGTAAAGACCCGATTACGCTGGAGGATATCAAGAAATTCCGCTCAAAAGATAAAATGTTGATGGCTGCTGCCAGTTTTATTGAGCAATATATGAGTGACGGAACTTCCTTTGAATCCATCCGCAATGATATTAAAGATTATTATGAATATGTACATACTCAATTGGAGTACGGTTATAATGTGGATTTTGATCCGCGTAGTATTGTAGGGGATAATATCAATGACCCTTACGAGCGTTATTATGGCAATAATGATGTACGTGGTCCTAATGCCGAGCATGGCACGCATGTGGCTGGTATTATTGGCGCAGCCCGCGAGAACAACATTGGTATGGATGGCGTGGCTAATAATGTTCGTATCATGTCAGTGCGTACGGTACCGGATGGAGACGAACGCGATAAAGATGTTGCTAACGCGATCATTTATGCGGTGGATAATGGCGCCGCAGTGATTAACATGAGCTTTGGGAAAGGCGCTTCTCCCGATAAGGAAGCAGTGGACAAAGCGATTAAATATGCCTTAAAAAATGATGTGTTGATTGTGCATGCGGCGGGAAATGACGGTAAAGAAAACGATGGCATCAACAACTTTCCCCATGATAAGTTCAAGAAAAAGACACTATTTGGACCCAAATACGCCGACAATTGGATCGAAGTGGGCGCACTCGACTGGGATGGCGACGCCGCCTCGTTTTCCAACTACAGCGCTGAAAATGTGGATGTTTTTGCCCCCGGCACCGAAATTTATTCTACTATACCCGGCAGTAAATATAAATCGCTGCAAGGTACGAGTATGGCAGCGCCGGTAGTGGCGGGCGTGGCAGCGACTTTACGTTCCTATTTTCCCGATCTCACCGCCAAGCAGGTGAAAGATGTTATAATGCAATCCACGATTCCCGTAAAGAATAAAGTGCAGAAGCCAGGCACGGATGAAATGGTTTCATTTAATCAATTATGTATTTCGGGCGGTCATATTAATATGCACCGCGCCGTGCAAATAGCGCAGCAAACGAAAGGAAAGCGCAAATTTAGCTGGGGCAGCCGCGATAAAAAATCGAAAAATAAAGCGGTGGCAGTGCCATAAAACGGCGTCCTGGAAAATAAATAATTTAG
>CAZQTF010000133.1:0-11078 GCA_964596135.1 uncultured Saprospiraceae bacterium
TTTGACCATGATCGGTTGCATCATAATAGAGGACAGGGCTATTGCCCGAAACCTGATCCCAGCCAATGACCATCGTCGTAGCCGGATCATCGCGCCACATACAGCGGTAACGGGTGTTAGCAGCACTCAGATCAGATACAAAAAACACACCCAACAACAATAGCCAGCGGCAATGCAAAAAAGCCTTCGGCTGCAAATGTAAAATCATGAATTGCGCTTCATGCTGCCTTTCTTGTGTTGCAGAATGTGTACTTTGTAAAACAAACCTCTTGTTTTGCATTACCCTATTAAGTTTTTTGCCAAATTTAATAAGAAAATTAAATGCAATGCATATGCGATTGCATCCTTGCAGACCAAGGCATTCATTAAGACGACAAATGCACCCGAAAATCAATTTTAATAATAATAATGTAAAACTTACGCCATCTATGGGGAGGAATTGCTGTGAATTAAAGCTTTCGTTAGCGGATTTATTGTACCTTTACAGCGAATTTAACAATGCTTTGGCAAAAATAGTTTTTAAAATATCAATCTCCCTATATGTCGAAAGATACTGTTTTATTCAACCTCATCAACAAAGAACTGGAACGGCAGCGAAAGGGTATCGAACTGATTGCCTCCGAAAATTTTGCCAGTCCAGCAGTGATAGAGGCTACCGGCAGTTGTCTCACCAACAAATACGCGGAAGGCTATCCCGGCAGGCGCTACTACGGCGGCTGCGAAGTAGTGGACGAAGTGGAGCAACTCGCCATTGATCGCGTGAAAGAGCTATTTGGCGTCGAATTCGCCAATGTACAGCCTCACTCTGGTTCGCAGGCAAATGCTGCGGTTTATCTCGCAGTTTTAAATCCAGGCGACAACATCCTAGGATTCGATCTTGCGCATGGTGGTCACCTGACACACGGCTCTCCTGTAAGCTATTCCGGTAAAACGTTTAAAGCAAATTTTTACGGGGTAGAACAAGAAACAGGTATTATTGATATGGATAAGGTAGAAGCAAAAGCATTGCAAATAAAGCCCAAGCTTATTATCTGCGGCGCTTCGGCTTATGCCCGCGATTGGGATTATGCTCGTTTTCGTGCTATCGCCGACAAAGTAGGCGCGCTCCTCATGGCCGATATCGCTCATCCCGCTGGTCTTATCGCTGCCGGTTTGCTCAATAACCCTGTTGACTACTGTCACATTATCACCTCCACAACGCATAAAACACTGCGGGGTCCGCGCGGCGGCATTATCATGATCGGTAAGGATTTCGACAATCCCTGGGGACGTGCCACCAAAAAGGGTGAACCGATCAAAATGTCAGCAATCATTAACAGTGGTGTCTTTCCTGGTATGCAGGGCGGACCACTGGAACATGTGATTGCAGCCAAAGCGGTCGGTTTTTATGAAGCATTGCAGCCAGAATTCAAAAAATATGCTGCCCAGGTAATCAAAAACGCCAAGATGATGGCGGATGCTTTTATAGAAAAAGGCTATCAGGTGATCTCCGGCGGTACCGATAATCACCTCATGCTCATTGACCTGCGCTCCAAGGGTGTAACCGGCAAAGCCGCCGAAGAAGCATTGGGTAAAGCCGATATTACGGTGAATAAAAATATGGTGCCTTTCGATACGGAGTCTCCAATGGTGACATCTGGCATTCGGGTAGGAACCGCAGCCATCACAACGCGCGGATTGAAAGAAGCAGATTGCAGAAAAATCGTGGATTGGATGGACCAGGTCATCACCAATGCTGGTAATGAAAAACTCATCCAACAGATACACCAGGATGTGAATGCGTTTATGGAAAGTTTTCCGCTGTATGAGGAAGTAGTTGTTGGATAGCGGTAGCTAAATGCCTTTTTTAATTATAATCTGTATGCTGATTGAAGTTGAAAACCAATTTCACCTCTGGGGTTCAACGCTAATCCAGCATACCCGGACGTGGATGTTCATTTTCATCCAAAGGTTCTACAAGCAAAGTATTATTGTCGAGCATGCCAATTACGCGGATAGGCGATCCAACGGGAAGTTCTCTGCCTTGGGTGACGGCGTTCACGGTCGCCGGTACGCGTTGGCGGTTGAGATGCACTTTGCCAATGCCTGCCTGGTGCGGCGGAATAGATTGAAGTACTTTGCCGGTGCTTTCGAGAATTACTTCGGCATTTTTCTGGAAAAACCAATGTGGAAGCCGGTAAATACCCGCTAAAAGAACGATTATGACGCCAATGGCCAGCCCGTAAATCGAAGCTTTCTGAAAAGAAAAATCGAAGTGGGAAACAAGAGCAGCAGCCCATCCAAACACCGCAAAAAAAATCAGCACCGAACGCGCATCCAATTGAATAAAGGGCTTGTGTAGTGGGGAGGTTTCTGGGATGGATTCTTCTGAAAACAATTGATAAACCATCAGAATGATCAGCAGCATACTGGCGACAATCGCTACTGTCCAGAAAAGCTGCTGACTCCAGTCATCAACGATCAATTGGGTTTTCAATAGCAATATGTGCATAGTTTCTATGTTGTACAAAGCTTGAAATCGCCTTACGGCATTTCATGTAATTGATTTTTTGTTGTTTTAACATACAAAAAAAGCATCAATCGCCTTTTTCTTGTAAAACTCTCGACCAATAGCGCCGATTTTTCGCCGAATGGATCGTTTTTCAATCTTCCAAAATACACGGCTGTAACCTTATTTTGACCCACAGCGCTCTATCATCTTTTTTGCAACCGATGATAAAAGTTAGAAAAATAGCCGCCAGAGCTTAGGGTTCGGTACTTTTACACAATTATCTTCCTGGCAAATCGAGCGGTAGTGTAAATCTTCTTAACTTTGCGTTAAACTTCAATTTTTATGAACAGCAACCCAGGACGCATCGAGCTGTATAATACCAGCCAGATGCTCGAAGTCAAGTTATTTTCAGGTACTGAATCCATGTATCTGGCGAAGGAAATTGCACGACACTACGGGCAACCACTTGGAGAGATCACCGTGAATCGCTTCAGCGATGGAGAGATGCAACCGATTATCAACGAATCCGTGCGTGGCGCGTTCGTTTTTTTTGTTCAGTCCACTTTTCCGCCAACGGAAAACCTGATGGAGTTGCTGCTCATGATTGACGCCGCCAAGCGTGCTTCGGCAGGCTATATTACTGCAGTGATTCCTTATTTTGGCTATGCCCGGCAAGATCGCAAAGATAAGCCTCGTGTGCCTATTTCCGCCAAACTGGTAGCCAACCTGCTGCAGGCGGCAGGCGCCGACCGCATTATGACAATGGATCTACACGCCGACCAGATTCAGGGCTTTTTTGATATACCTGTAGATCACCTCCACAGCAACGCTATTTACATTCCTTATCTCGAGCAACAAGACCTTTCCAATACCATCTTTGCTTCGCCCGATGTGGGAGGGGTAAAACGAGCACGGGCTTACGCCAAAGCGTTTAACAAAGACCTCGTCATCTGCGACAAACACCGTGAAAGGGCAAATGAAGTGGCTGGCATGACCGTTATTGGCAATGTAGAAAATGCTGATGTCATATTGGTGGATGACCTTGTGGATACTGCCGGTACACTCTGCCGCGCTGCCGATATCATTATCAAAAAAGGCGCCAGAAGCGTTCGGGCACTGTGTACGCATCCCATCCTCTCCGGCAAAGCTTACGAGAATATAGAAAATTCGGAATTATCCGAACTGCTGGTGTGCGATACGATTCCACTGCGCGAACAATCCCGTAAAATCAAGGTGCTTTCTACCGCCGAACTATTTTCTAAGGCGATCAGAAATACCCACGAACATCGCTCGATTACAGCATTATTTGTCTAAGTACAATTGTGGTTGGGTATTGGTAGCGAAATGCCTCGATATTCAGGTATTTTGCGCCATGGCGCAAAATACCAAAACACATTTTTCAAAAAAGAGTAGCTTTTTACAATCAAAATCACTATCTTTGCGTGCCTTTTTAAAATTTTAGTTGAAGCAAATTATAAATAAAGCCATGCAGGTAATTACCATCAAGGGCGAGTCGAGAAACGAGCTCGGCAAAAAAGGAGCAAATTCCACAAGAAAACAAGGACTGATCCCTTGTGTGATGTACGGTTTGAACGAAGTAATCCACTTTTCTACAACGCCCAACGAAGTAAGACATCTTGTCTATTCTCCGGATTTCAAAATTGCGCAGGTAGAGGTAGATGGAAAAAATTTCAAATGCATCTTAAAAGATAAGCAGTTTAATCCGGTAACGGATTCGATTATGCACCTCGATTTTTTGATGCTGGTGGAAGGGCGCCCGGTTAAAGTAGAAGTGCCGGTTCGTTTCAAAGGCACCTCTCCCGGAGTGAAGTCTGGCGGAAAATTGCTCCAAAAAGTGCGCAAAGTGAAGATCAAAGCAACACCAGAGCAACTTGTGGATGAACTCATGGTAGATATTTCCCACCTGGAGTTGGGACAATCTATCCGTATCCGCGATGTAAAAGCGGGCGAAGGAGTCGAAGTGTTAAATTCACCAGGAACGCCAATCGCTACCGTTGAAATTCCGCGTGCGCTGCGCAGCGCTCAGCAAGCAGCTGCCGCTGAAGAAAAGAAGAAAAAATAAATCAATATTTAACCATAAATTTTGGTGGAGAGGCGTAAGTTCATTCTTATGCCTCTCTTCGTATTTGCATGGAAAACCTGCGTATCACTCTTATCCAGTCATCGCTTTACTGGGAAGATAAAAATGCCAATTTGCGTCAATTCGCCCAAAAACTGGCGCCGCTCGCCGGAAAGACCGAACTTGTCGTTCTCCCCGAAATGTTTACGACCGGCTTTAGCATGAATGCTGCTGCGCTCGCCGAAGGTATGCAGGATCAAACGATGCAATGGCTTGGCGACCAGGCTGCCGCCCTTGGCGCTGCGATCACCGGAAGTTTTATCGCTACCGAAAATGGGCATTTCTATAATCGCCTTGTCTGGATGCGCCCCGATTTTTCTTACGACACCTACGACAAACGGCACCTATTCACTTTAGCCCAAGAGCACCATCACTACACCGCCGGTCAGAAACACCTCTTAGTGGAATGGCAAGGCTGGAAAATACTACCGCTGATTTGCTACGATCTCCGCTTTCCGGTATGGAGCCGCAATGTGCACGACTACGATCTGCTTTTGTATGTAGCCAATTTTCCGGAGCGCCGCAACCATGCCTGGAAATCGCTTCTGATTGCCCGTGCTATTGAAAATCTGGCTTATACCGTTGGCGTCAACCGTATCGGCAATGATGGCAATGGTATCTATCATTCGGGGGATTCAACGCTGCTCGATTATGCCGGACAAACGCTCTATCAGGTCAGTCATATCGAAGATATTTTTACTGCAACCCTCTCCTACCAGGCGCAACAGGATTTTCGCCAACGATTTGCCTTTTTGCAAGATCGGGATGATTTTTCTGTTGTACGCCACTGATTTGCCCACTTCGTTTCTTTTTCAAAAGAACTTAAATTACTGTTTTTCAACAATATAGACTCCAATGTGGAAAAAATTTCCTTTTTCAGAGCACCAATTTTAACACAGAATGTCTATCTTGCGCCTGCAAGCCCATACAGAACATATCGAGAAACATCCAATTTGCAACAAAAAAGCATCTGGATTTCTGTTAACAAACCTAAATGATTATGCCAACTGACAGTAGTTGTTGTAAACGCTTGCTTTCTATTGTATTTGTTGTTTGTGGTTTCACGCATTTCGTTTTTGCGAAAGCAATTGATAATCAACCTTTAAGCGATTCCACTGCTATACTTGCCGACACGGTCAACTTTCGCTTGGAAGGATTCAACCCGAATATTCGCGCCGATATGGTGGCTTACGCCAAAGAATTTTTAGGCATTCACTACCGGTACGCCGGCCGCTCCCCAAATACAGGCTTCGACTGCTCTGGTTTCACGCACTTTGTGATGCGCAATTTTGCAGTGAATATTTCCACCAGTTCGCGCGGACAAATCGGCTATGGCAAAAAAGTGGAGCTAAAGTCCGTAAAACCGGGTGATCTGATTTTTTTCCGACGCAGCAGCAAAAGCCGGATTTCGCATGTTGCAATGGTCGTTTCCAACGATGAAAACGGTTTATACATCATCCACAGCACCTCGCGCGGCGTGGTGGTGGACAATCTGATGAAATCCAAATATTGGCGGCCTAAAATTTATACGGCAAGGGACGTGCTCCACCAATTCAGCGACGATTATGCACGCCAACAAACGCAGCTTTTCCTGGCGCAAAGAAGGCAATTGCAGGAGATGAATGTGGATTTAGCTCTATTAGCCAAAGGCATCCGCCTCTAACCAATACGGTCAACCTTCATTTTTTTGAGATTTGGACACACCAATTTTAGCGTTAGTGTGTTTCTTACACCATTTTTATCTATATTCGCTCCGCTGCATAGCATCGAATCATTAAATATTGATTACAAATTTTTTAATTGACAGGAATGATCAACTTGATACTTTTCGGACCTCCTGGCTCGGGCAAAGGCACTCAAGCTGCAAAATTGGTAGAACAATACAACCTTCTGCACATTTCCACCGGCGATCTGTTTCGCTATGAAATGAGCAACGATACGCCATTAGGGCAATTAGCCAAAAGTTTTATCGCTAAGGGCGAACTTGTACCCGACGAGGTAACGATCGGCATGCTGCGCAATAAAGTGGAAGCCAACCCCGATGTACGCGGTTATATTTTTGATGGATTTCCGCGCACCATTGCCCAATCGGAAGCACTGGACGCACTACTGGCGGAAAAAGGCGAAGAAGTATCAAAATTGATTATGCTCGAAGTACCCGACGACGAAATTGTAGCACGCATTCTAAATCGCGGCAAAACCTCCGGCAGATCAGATGACCTGGATCCTGCAATCATCCGCAACCGAATTGACGTTTATAAAACCGAAACTTCGCAGGTTTTTGATTTTTATGCCGCCAAAGACAAATCTATAAAAATCAATGGCGTTGGCAGTATTGAGGATATTTTTACCCGCCTTTGTGATCAGTTGGATCACCTGTAATGCCAGTTGGAATTGGCATACAAAACTAAAACTTCGGTCATTGTGTTTTGAGAAATGCAATGGCAATTTTTTATTTGAGTAGCTGATACATTTATCCTGTTTTACCAAACAAGTTGTGTTGATGTAATAAAAACCTCAAGTGGATCAACACTTTATAAACAAGATAAGCATGATTTATGTACTTTGACTGACTTTTTGACAAAATGAACCTATTTAAAGTTCTTATTATCAGATTTTTATCTTGCGAACAGCGATGAGCAAGTAGCAAAAAGCGCTATAAAACTCGAACAAGTCCTGAATAATTATTAAACATCATCAGCTATAAAAGTAGGAACGCCTGGCATCGGAAGTCTGAAATTTAATCAATGTTTTAAAAATGGCAGAACAGAACTTTGTGGACTACGTGAAAATCTGTTGTCGGTCGGGAGCGGGCGGCGCAGGTTCTGTTCACTTCCACCGCGATAAACGCACCCCAAAAGGCGGTCCTGATGGCGGCGACGGGGGGCGTGGCGGACATATCATTTTGCGCGGCAACCGTAACCTATGGACTTTACTTTCACTCAAATACCGCAAACACGTAATCGCCGGCGATGGCGCCCCAGGCAGTAGTGGCAACAAATTCGGCGCTGATGGCGAAGATGTGGTACTCGAAGTCCCTCTCGGTACGGTTGCTAAAGATGCAGAAACTGGCGAATTTTTATTTGAAATCACGGCCGATGAAGAGGAGAAAATTCTGCTCGAAGGCGGACGTGGCGGCTTGGGCAACAGCCACTTCAAATCGCCAACCAATCAAACACCCCGCTATGCCCAACCCGGCGAACCCGGCAGGGAAGAATGGAAAATCTTAGAACTAAAAGTACTCGCAGACGTAGGATTGGTGGGCTTTCCCAACGCTGGCAAATCAACGCTGCTGTCGGTGCTCACTGCCGCCAAACCGGAAATAGCCCCCTACCCTTTCACAACGATCGTACCAAATCTTGGCATCGTCAAATACCGGGACGGCCGTTCCTTTATGATCGCCGATATTCCGGGCATTATCGAAAATGCGCACCTCGGCAAAGGACTGGGACATCGCTTTCTGCGACATATCGAGCGCAATTCTACCCTGCTGTTTATGATTCCCAGTGACACCGACAGCATCAAGAAAGAGTATGAAATTTTGTTGAAAGAACTGAAATTGTACAACCCAGAATTGCTCGACAAACCTCGCGTGCTTGCGATTACCAAATCCGACCTGATTGACGATGAACTACAAGAACTTCTCAAACCGGAATTGCCCAAAGGCATTCCTTATGTTTTTATTTCCGCGGTGACACAACAAGGACTAAATGAACTTCGCGATCTGCTCTGGCGCACGATCAACGAGGAAACAGCCGATTAGCGCAGCAAATCCCGACATTTCTCACTTGCAAGCGCAATCGCATCATATTCGGGATTGTGCATTATAAGCCCGATATTCGTACTTCAGAAAAGCGGTTTATGACAAAAAAACAAAAATATTACGTAGTATGGCAAGGCATCAACCCGGGCATCTATAGCAGTTGGGCAGCGTGTCAGGAACAAATCAAAGGTTATCCAAATGCCAAATACAAGGCTTTCCATAGCCGGGAAGAGGCAGAAGCAGCGTTTCACAGCAATTATGACGACGCCATCACTCGAAAAACAAGCGCTCCCATTGCCCCCACTGAGGAAATGCAGCAGGAAGTGATCTGGGACAGCATCAGCGTGGACGCGGCGTGCAGTGGCAATCCCGGCGTGATGGAATACCAGGGCGTAGAGACACGGTCTGGTATTCAGCTTTTTTATAAAAAATTTGACCTCGGTACCAATAACATCGGCGAGTTTCTGGCGATTGTGCACGCTCTGGCGATGTTCAAGCAGCAGGGCAAAGACACCCCCATTTACACCGACTCCCGCAACGCTATGAAATGGGTACGCGAAAAAAAGTGCAAGACCACCTTAGTGCGCAACGCAAAAACCGAGATCGTTTGGCAACTAATCGAACGCGCCGAAAAATGGCTCCGGGAAAATACCTACCAAAATAAAATTTTGAAATGGAAAACCGAACGCTGGGGCGAAATCCCGGCAGATTTCGGCAGAAAATAACCTCCCGCTATTGGAATCGTGAGCGATCCGAGCATTATTTGACAAACTTCAGTTTATAATCCGCTTTTACTTTTCCTTTGCGAATGTCTTCCAGTTTGCGCCGCACCAGGCGTTTTTTGACCGGCTTGAGATGCTCCACAAACAGCACCCCGTCAATGTGATCGTATTCGTGCTGGATCACGCGGGCATTGATCCCAGTGAAGATTTGCTCATGCGGTTGAAAATGCTCATCTACCCAGCGCAAGCGTAGCGTAGGCGGTCTATCTACATCACCGCGTACTTCCGGTATGCTCAGGCAGCCTTCTTCATAAGCCCAGCATTCGCCGCTTTCCGCCACCTTATGGGCATTGATAAACACCTGCTTCATTCCTTCCGCTTCCTTGCCTTTATCCATAATTTGGATTGTATCAATCACAAAAAGACGCACAGACAAGCCCACCTGTGGGGCTGCCAGCCCAACCCCATTGGCGTTGTACATCGTTTCCCACATATCCTCGATCAATTCTTTCAGGTTCGGATAGTCTGCATCTATATCTTTTGCAACCTGCTTGAGTACAGGCTGCCCGTAGGCATAAATCGGCAAAATCATGTTTTATTTCATTTTAAAGTCTGTGCCCCAGATAATCTTGCAAAATCAGCACGGCGCTTATTTTGTCCACCAATGCTTTGTCGCGTCTTCTTTTCTTTTTAGCGCCGCTTTGCAGAATCGCTTTTTTGGCGTCTTCTGATGTGAAACGCTCATCTTGACTAACAACCTCTATTGTCGGAAAAAGTTCCCTCAGCTTTTCCTTAAATTTTTCTACCAAAGGTGCAATCTGCGCTGGCGCTCCATCGGGATGCATCGGCTCTCCGACCACAATTTTCTCTACTTCTTCTCTGGCAAGGTATTGTTGTAAATACGCCAGCAACTGGGGGGTCGGAACCGTATCCAGTCCTGTTGCTATGATCTGCAGTGGATCTGTCACGGCGATGCCAGTCCGCTTGGTACCGTAATCAATTGCCAGAATGCGAGCCAATTTTGTAATTTGATTTAACAATAATGGTAAGCAAAAATAAAGAAAAGTGACATAAAAAAAAGTTGCCAGGTTTTCACATTAAATGGAAATATCCTGACAACCGTTCCCCCTTACTTAAATCTTAAGTACTCAAGCTTTTTTCTCTACAAGGACCAAAAGTACTATATCTTGAATTACAATTCTCTGTAAAGGTGATGAATAGCGTAATATAGTTGACAAACCATCTCTTTTTAATTTCAGATGTAAAGCTACAGGTATTTAATCTAAATATCAATATATTTCAATGCTTTTTGACAAAAAATTATAACACATCCAGTTGACTTATTAAACCTTCTTTGTAGATGCGCCCCAATGGCAAATTTGTTTCACTTATTCTCAAAAAATTTTCTTTCGTGTCAACTGTTTCTATACAATCAAGCCGTACAATATAGCTTTTGTGAATCTGCGCAAACTCCCGACGCGGAAGCCTGGAAGCAAGTTTTTTCATTGAAATTTTCACGGCGTATTTCCTGCTCCCCGTGTGAATGTAACAGTAATTTCCTTCCGCGCTTATCCATTGAATATCCGTGAGTTTTACCCGGATTAGCACATGATTGTTTCGAATGAAAAAACGATCTTTTTCTCCTTCATCGTGTGCAGAATTTTCTATACCAATTAACGCTTCCGAAGCTGTCATGATAAATTTGTTTTTGTTCAAACGCGATTTGATGATAGCACCCAAATAGGTTTTTGTGTTGGACGTACAATTTAAAAAAAGTCACCATCTTTTGCAAATTTTAATTTTTTTACTCCCTCGATTTTTTGGTATTCCTGAAGGGATAATGGGCATAATATACTATTGAAAACTAATATGATACATACTTATTTTTTTTATCTAAATTATAGTATTCTGACTAACTTTTGACAAAATAGACCTGTTTAAAGTCTTTATTATCAAATTTTT
>CAZQTF010000134.1:0-7567 GCA_964596135.1 uncultured Saprospiraceae bacterium
ATTTATCTCAATGCTCAACGATCTTTCATAGGAACGGTCGTAGCTTAGTGCGTAAGTCCTATAATATTTAAAAAAAGCAAATAAGGGCATGTTTAAAATTCCAATGCTTTCTGATCGCATTATTCCCCAAATGTTTACCTTTGCACACATGAACTGGACATCCAATTTCCTGATTGCCCTACGCGGGCGGGCGATGGGTATCGCCAAAGTGATTCCCGGCGTATTGATTTGTATGGCAATTGGCTTTTTGCTGGTGTTTGTTATCGAAAAAATCGGTCAAAAGAAAGAAGATGCCGCCGTTTGAGATACAAGCAAACTTGTTGCAGTACCATCGCTTATTTGGGCTAATCGGCTATCCGCTATCGCATTCGTTTTCCAGAAAGTACTTTTCTCAAAAATTCGCAGCTGAAGGTCTCCGTGATTCCTGCTACGAATTGTTTCCGCTCGAAACTATTGATTTTTTTCCACAACTGATAGAAGCATACCCCAACCTGGTCGGGCTGAATGTTACGATCCCTTACAAGCAATCGGTTTTGCCTTACCTCGATGATCTGGTTGCCGAAGCAGCCGCCATTGGCGCGGTCAACGCGATCAAAGTGGATAAAGGGCGGCTTATTGGCTACAATACAGATGTTTATGGTTTTGAGATTTCTTTAATGCAATTTTTACAGACAAATAATGCCCACCCCACCCATGCGCTGGTGCTTGGCACGGGAGGCGCAGCAAAGGCAGTGTTTTTTGTCTTAAAAAAAATGGGCATTGCCTACCAAACCGTATCGCGCCAACCGGATACCGGCGATCTCACTTACGACCTACTGGACGAAGCGCTGATCAATCAGCACACGCTCATTATCAACACAACCCCGCTTGGAATGGCGCCAAATATTGAAAAATTTCCCGATATTCCGTATCATTGCCTTAGCAACCGGCATTTGTTGTACGATCTGGTGTATAATCCTGAAATGACTGTTTTTTTGCAAAAAGGTCAGCAAAGAGGTGCCGCAACCATCAATGGATTGACAATGTTGTATGGTCAGGCAGAACATGCCTGGAAAATCTGGAATACTTAAATCGTTGTTTAATGAAATAAATAAAACGAAAACCGTCAACTTCGAAATATGGAAAATACGACGAATCTAACCGATAAAACCACTACAAACGCAGAACAGCGACCACTACCCGATTTCAATAATACAGAAATTGCGTTTGCCGGCAAATCAAATAATGAACTGCACAAATCCGCTCGTTTGTTCGGGCTGATGAATAACCACTGGCTCGTGGGGGTAGGCTCCAAACTGGGCATCGCTGCCATCAAAATGCATCTTCCTTTTGTAGAGGGCATTGTCAAAAATACCATTTTCGAACAGTTCTGCGGCGGCACAACGCTGCTGGAAACAGAAAAAAATATAAAGAAACTCTACAGCCAGAAGGTTTTCACCATCCTCGACTACGGCGCCGAGGCAAAAGAAAAAGAAGAAGATTTTAACCATACGATGAACGAAACCATTCGCGCTATAGAATTTGCTTCGCAAACACCGGGCGTAACGATGGTCAGTTCCAAAATATCCGGCTTGGCGCGCTTTGGTTTATTGGAGGCAATCCAGCGTGGCGACGTGCTGACCCGCGAAATACGTTCTGAGTACAAAAATGTGCTTAAACGGGTGGACGCCATTTGCTACACGGCGAGCCAGCGTGGCGTGGGCGTCTATTTCGATGCCGAAGAAACCTGGATTCAGGATAGTATCAACCATCTGGTCAACCTGATGATGAAACGCTACAACCGCGACAAAGTCGTAGTAGGCAATACTTTCCAGCTTTACCGAACCGATCAGTTGCAATATTTAATGCACTCCTTCAATCAGGCGAAAAAAGATGGCTATCTGCTGGGAGCCAAATTAGTGCGTGGCGCCTACATGGAAAAAGAACGCGACCGGGCAGCTCGCATGGGTTATCCTTCTCCGATTTACCCCAATAAAGCAGCAACCGACGATGCTTTTAATACGGCCGTTCGTTTTTGCGTGGATAACTACGAGTACATTTCTTCCTGCAATGCTTCGCACAACGCGGAAAGCGCGCTCTTGCAGGCAGAACTGATAGACCAACGCGGCATCCCACGGGATCATCCACATCTGTTTTTCAGCCAGTTGTATGGAATGAGTGACAATCTAACCTTCAACCTAGCTGCTGCCGGATTTAACGTTGCAAAATATGTCCCTTACGGTTCCGTCAGAGAAGTTGTACCTTATCTCATCCGCCGTGCCCAGGAAAATTCCTCGGTTACAGGCGATATGAGCCGGGAATATGGATTAGTATTTAAAGAAATGAAGCGCCGGGGCTTGGCATGAATAAAAAAATTTTTTAGCTTAGCGCTCGATCGTGAGACAATTATTTCCCCCCTCCATGATACATTGTCCGATCGAGCAATGAATAGAATAAATAAGCATCTTCCAACAAACAACCTATCGAGAAAACCGACCGGCTGTCAAAGCGGTCATTCTAATTGTTATTTTGAAACACAGTGGTAATTACACTCATAATCGGATGTATTTCAATTGTTTATAATCAATTGTTTTAAATTCGGTTTCCAAAATGCTATATTTTCAAAAAGATAAATTATCTTTGTTTTGAATATAAGTGTTTTGGATGGCTATTAACTACGATTTACTCTTACCACGAACATTATTTAAGGACAACATCAAAATCTTCCCAGCCCCAGCAGCGAGCAACACAATTCCATGACCATATCCTTGAAGCTGTCCTGTCTTTTACTTGACAGGCGGGATATTTTGTCACAACAAAAACCGATGAAAAATGTGGCGGGAGTCTTGGATCCTACTATATTTCTTAATGTTTGGTTTGTTACTGCCTTTCAGGATGGTAAGCCAAATCAATGACTGTATTGGTGCTCAGGTAATTTGCAGCGATGGAGCTGTGGACTACGAGCCGACCGGTCCGGGCAGAAATGATTTTGCCAATCCCAACAATGATGCAGGCTGTCTTTTGGTCAACGAAAGCCAGAGTGCGTGGTATTACTTCGAATTCAGGGAAGATATGCCTCCCAACAGCATCATTGAATTTACAATCACACCTTATGGCGGCAATAATGAGGACTATGACTTTGCTATTTTTGGTCCGAATCTTTCTTGCGACAGCCTCGGTTCACCCATCCGCTGCTCATTCGCAGTGCATACCTGCACGCTCTGCCCTCAAACCGGCTTGGGCAAAGGCGCCACTGACACATCTGAGCCAGCTTATGATTCTGATGGCTTTGTGGCGCCCATGGTCGTACAGCCCGGCGACGGCTATTATCTATTATTGGACAATTTTAAACTAACCGCCAGAGGCTTTCAATTGACCTGGGGCGGCTCGGCAGCACCTTATTTGAACTGTCTGGCGAATCCTTACTGCCGCAGTATCACGGTGTCGGCAGGTCCTGATAAAAGTGTCTGTTCCGGCAGTGCGCCTTTCCGGCTGGAAGGAAGCGCTAAAGGCGTGGGCAACAATGCCCGCTACGAATGGATTGGCACGCCGGAAGCATTAAGTTTCCTGGACAGAACGGATATACCACAACCAACTGTAACCGTGCCAGCCGACTTCACCGGCACGCTTCAGTATGTCCTTAGCATTGCCAATGCCGAATGTGTATTGGCGGACGATGTTTATATTACCGTTGTTGATAATAAAGCGCCCCAAATTACCGGCAATAATATCATTTGCTCAGGGGAATCCACTATACTCGACGCCGGCGAAGGTTTCCAAAGTTATCGCTGGTCAAACGGCGCAACAACTCGGACGATTTCCGTCTCGGATCCAGGAATTTACAGCGTTACCGTGACCAATGCCAACAATTGCAGCAACAACAGTAGTTTTGAAGTAAGACGGGCAGATACCCCTCAGCCCAATATTACCGGCGGCACTGTCATTTGTCTCGATGATCCGCTCCGATTGGATGCAGGTAATCATACCAGCTATTTGTGGTCAACCGGCGCTACCACCCGCACCATTGACGTGCTGCTCGCCGGAAATTACCGGGTGACCGTCACTAATCAAAACGGTTGCCAGGGCGTTGGCGAAGTCAATGTTACCGAAGCCCGAAAACCCGATGTGGAAGTGCTGGGCGACACGTTTATTTGTTTTGGTGAAAGCACAACGCTGCGTACCAATCAGGTTTTCCAGAATTACGCTTGGTCAAATGGTGCGAATACGCCAACTATTGACGCCTCAGCATCAGGCACTTATACAGTAACGGTAACCGATGTAAACGGTTGTCGCGACACAGCAGATTTGTCCATCGTCAAAAATAACGAATTAAATATCCGTATCTCTGGCGAATTGGAGTTTTGCGAAGGCAATTCGACCCAACTGACTGCTACAAGCGGATTCGCTGATTATCGTTGGTCAAATAATACCAATCAGCCTACGATTGGCATCGATACGGGTGGCACCTACCACCTCACCGTCACGGATGTAAATGGCTGTTCAGCAACGACTTCCGTTGATATAATCGAGCATCCAACCCCGGCGCCGGTATTGCGCAGTCCTTCCGGCATCTGCCCGGATTCCACGGTTCGGATTGAAACGAATGATATTCATAGCAGCTATCTTTGGTCAAATGGCGTCACAACTCCTTTCATAGAGGTGAGGCAATCCGGCACTTACAGTCTGCAAGTCACCAGCCAGGCAGGTTGTATCGGCAATGCCGACATTACACTCGGTCAATTCCCGGCCGTACAAGCAGAAATTCGGGGCGATCTAACCTTCTGTCCGGACATTGGCGGCACCTTAGAAACGACCCAGCCCTTTGTTGCCTACCGTTGGTCAAATCTGGACACTGCCGCAGTTACCCGTGTTTTTTCGGATGGAACCTATTTCGTAACAGTTACCGACAGCAACGGTTGTTCCGGCACCGACAACATCACCGTAGATGCTTACGAAGTAGAATCGCCGCCTCTTTCACGTGATACCAGCTTTTGTAGCGGCACGGTGCTCGAACTCGACGCCGGTGTTGATTTTCCGCAGTACCGCTGGTCAACCGGAGCAACTACGCGCAGCATTGCCATTACCAATGGAGGCGTTTATACGCTCATCGTTACCGATGTCAACAATTGCAATGCTACCGCTACTTTCACAGTGCAGGAAAATGCAATTCCAAACTTGCAAATAGAAGGACCCCAAGACCTGTGCATTGGCGATACGATTGAAATCCACGCGACAGGCAACTTCACAGCATTGCGCTGGTCAGATAACTCTACAACCGCCAGCCTGCGTATTTCCCAACCTGCTACGTACAGTGTGACAGCCACTGATGCTAATGGCTGTAGCAATCAGGATAGCCGTACTATCGCCGGGCTTGAAAAACCAGCCCCGGTCATCGAAACACCCGGCGTCATTTGCGATGGAGAACCCGTTGCCCTTCGAGTCAATGCGAGCTTTCCTCAAATCATCTGGAATACCGGACAGAATCAGCAGGAAATAATGGTTAGTCAGGGGGGCACCTATATCGTTGAGGTGGAAGCTACCAATGGCTGCCGGAATTCAACATCAGCCGATATTATCGAACGAACCGCGCCTCAGATCGAGATCAGCGGCGCGCCTTTCTTCTGTCAGGATTCTTCGACAACGCTGGAAGTCACGCCTGGAGATTTCACCTACCAGTGGTCAACCGGTGTGAATCAATCTTCTATTACGGTCGCCGATCCTGGCATTTACAGCATTACTATCACGGACGATGCGGGCTGCGCGACAGAGAAGAGTGTAAATGTACTCGAAATTCCCTTGCCCGACGCTTATGCGGGTTCAGATACATCGCTTAATTGCAATCACACCAGCATTCGTTTGGGCAACACAGTAAACGGCAGTAATCTGAGCTATGAATGGTCAGGACCGGGCATTACCGACGCGAACCGCTTTACACCCAATCCCGAGGTTTCAATATCCGGCAGTTACACGCTCGTTACTACCGACCAAACGTATGGCTGTCAATCCGAAGAATCAACAGTGCTCGTGTCTGATCGCTCCTATGTTCCAATAGTCAACCTTCAGGCAACAGAAGAGTTAGATTGCCAAACCGCATCCATTGTTATTGACGGATCTCAATCTCAGAACGGCAGCAATCTGATTTATCGCTGGTTAAATGAGCGCAGAGAACCTATTAACAATGGCAATAGCCAGCAACTGACCGTGAACGAGCCAGGCAAATATTACTTACAAATCATTGACAATCAATTAGGTTGTAGCAATACGGATAGTATTGAAATTAAGGCTAACTATGATCTGCCCAATGCCGAAGCCGGTGCGGCACAAGTAATCACCTGTGCCGACACCGAAGCGGTGCTGGATGGTTCTGCGTCGGCTACAGGCAGTACATTTTCTTACACCTGGACGACCGCCAACGGCAATATTCGGAGCGGAAGTACAACCAAAATGCCAGTAATAAATCAAGCTGGAACCTATATCCTCACCGTTCGGAATAACGACAATGGCTGCATCAGTACCGACTCGGTGCTGGTCATTGCGGATCAAACATTGCCCATTGCCAATGCCGGCGAAGACCAGCAATTAGATTGCAATATCCCGGATGTCATTCTTGACGGCTCTGCATCGAATGGCGGTGCAAGGCTAAGGTACGAATGGGCAGCTTCCAACGGTTTTCAATTTACTAATCCGAATCTTCCATCGGTAAACGTCAATCAACCTGGCGTTTATGCCCTGTTGGTCACCAACCTTGACAATGGATGCTTTGCCGTTGATTCTGTCGTTGTTACCGATGATTCCGACTATCCGACCGACGTTCAGGCGCAACTCGTTGATCCGCTTTGCCTTGATGACAAAAATGGGAAAATTATCGTCGAGCAAGTGACCGGCGGAACCCCGCCGTTTGTGTATAGCCTGAATGGCGCACCGTTTGAGCCCACCGACCATTTTGATGGGCTAGCGGCAGGTGAATATCGCCTGACGGTGGAAGATGTTGCCGGTTGTCGTTATCAAACCAAATTTTTGCTGAAGGATGGAATGACTCTTCGGGTTGATCTCGGCTACGACGCCTTATCGGTTACGCCGCCGAAAACCATTTCGCTGGAACCAGTGGTCAACGTGCCACGCCGCGACATTGTCGCCATGCGCTGGGAAGCCAATGAAGAAGCTTTTGACACCTGCGTCTGCTGGAAAAAGGTTGTCGAACCGGTGAAGAATAGTTATTATGAGCTTACCGTCATTAATAATTTGGGTTGTCAGGCTTCGGATTCGTTTTTGGTAACGCTGGACAGCACTGCGAATATCTATATTCCAACTGCTTTTTCACCCAACAACGATGGATACAACGATGTGTTTATGATCTACACTGGCGCGGAGAACCTGCAGGTAAAATTCCTGCGCATTTTCGATCGCTGGGGAAATCAGGTGTTTGAGGCGACCGATTTCTACACCAATGATCCGAATTTTGGCTGGGATGGAACTTCCAAAGGCAAAAAGCAAAATGCTGATGTGTATGTCTTTGTTACTGAAATTGTTATCTTTGGAGATGTAACCCAGAAATTTGCCAGAGAAATTAATTTGATACGATAAAAAA
>CAZQTF010000134.1:7667-10984 GCA_964596135.1 uncultured Saprospiraceae bacterium
TTTTCTTAAAAATCTTCGTTATTATCTGATCGTATAAGATAAACCTAAACTAAACGTAACGCCCCGGCGGAAACGATAGAATAGGTAATCCGTATCAAAATATTCTGAAGACAAAGCATATCGGGCATTCAAAATATTCTGCGCCGTCAGTTTCACATTCAGGTTATTGAACTTTTTGATGAATGTGAAATCCAATTGCGAACGTCCCAATTCGTACTGATCCGGCGTTCCCTCCTGACCAACACGGCTCAGACGGTCTCCTACGGTATTAAGGGTCAGCGTGGCATCCACGCCATTATCTGGATTGATATATAGCAAAGCGACGTTCAAAATAAACGGCGACTGCCCTTCAAAAGGACGGCTATCCGGTTCCAGGTCTTCCAATCCTTGTACGGCTTTAACATCCATTTCCGATTTAATTAGCGAGAAATTCGTATTGAACTTAAAGTTTTTCAACGAAGGACTCATAAAATCCAGGTCTTTACGAATTTCCAATTCAATACCGTACAGAAAAGCTTCATCCACATTGATAAATTCGATTTCCGGCTGCGGCGCTCTTCTGTAACGCTGAGTAATCGGATTATTAAAATTTTTGTAATAAGCACTAATGGCGAACAGCTCTCCGGGTTTGGTAAACCATTCCCAACGCAAGTCCACATTTTGAATGTCGGTTTTATCCAATTGAGGATTACCGAAAAAGAATTCCTTGGTCAGCGGGTCGTACGCCACAAAAGGAGCAATTTCGCGCATATTCGGTCGGGCGAGCGTCTGTGTATAGGCAGCCCGGAGATTCATATCGGGCGTAAGCGAATAAATCAAACTCACAGAAGGCAAAATATTTTCTTCTTCAATTTCACCGGGCGCTTTGTCTTCGTCCTGGCTTTCTACAAAAATATCCGTTTTTTCGTATCGGGCGCCGGCAATCGTTTTAAAGCGCTCCGTGATCGCGAGCGTTAGCATTCCGTAAAAAGCCGTTACGTCTTCTGTGCCAGAATAGTTGTTTTCCGGCAGGGTTCTGTCTACAAGATAATTTCCAAGGAAATACCTGCCTCCTTCTACGTTTCTGATGCCAAGATTATCTTCGCTCAGATATTGCTCAGGATTCTCGAATGGGTCGGTGTAGCCAATGTGCTCTTCGATCTGGTAGCGAAATTCTGTGAAATCCCGTTCTTTTTGAGTGATCAAAGTACCAAATTTGAATTTATTTCCTTTCTTTTGGGAGAATGGGAGTTCAATATCCAATTTGTAATCCCGCTGCTCATCATCCAGCCTACGGAAAAAGTAGAAAGGACGCTGAATGTTGGAAGCCGGAATGGAATAGGAATCGAAATCTGAATTGTATTGATTTTCAAAGAAGCGAGTGTTCGGTTCTTCGAGTGAAGATTGCGCCAGGCTCACCTTCCATTCCACTTTTGCCTCGTTCAGCTTCTCAAAAACATGTTCACCGCCCAATTGGTAATTGATCAGTTCCCGCTCGCCGAATGCCAATTGGCGACCTTCGAGGAAGTCAGGATTGATAATGTTATCCGGCCGTTCCCCAAAAATGAAGCGACTTGCTTTGTCAGTGCTATGGTTGTAAATAGCATTAAAAGAAATCACCTGCGTGGGACTAAATTTATAAGCCACGCCCGCCATTCCATTCACCACCGGGTTTTCGGTACTCAGGGTTTCTTCAAAATCACCCAGGTTATCCAGTACGTTGGAAGAAAGAGTTCTCAGTTGCCAGTTTGCCTTCTGGAATCTATCCAGATGTTGATAATTCTGTTGGAAAGAAGTGGCCAGGATAACGCCCAGTGGCTTACCCAAGAAATTGAATTTATTACTAAATGAAATGCCGAAGCTATGATCGAATGTCGTAGATTTTCTTTCTGGTACAAAATTGTTATCGATGGCTTTAATAGCCTGATCTGCCAATATAGCCACCTCCTCGCCACGCCCCTGCACGTTCAGGCGCGCGATGAGCGGCGTTTGGGTATTCAATACGCCCTGCACTTTAGGGTCACTCAGTAATTCCGGGCGGGCTCTTGAGCCGTCGTCGTAGCCCCAGTAGTCCGTATTTCCACCATCATGCGTCAGGAAATTATCAATAAAGTTGTTTTGGGCATTGTAGCCTAACGAAGTAGAAACGGTAAGTGAGAATTGTTCCGGAAAGCTTTTGGTTCGGATGTCCACATTACCACCCGTGAAAGTACCGGGCTGATCCGGTGTAAACGTTTTGGCAGTAATGATGTTTTCCAAAAGGTTGCTGGGGATCAAGTCCAACTGAGCGCCGTTGCGGTAAGGATCCGTACTTGGGATAATCAGTCCGTTTAACTGAGAAAGCGAATAACGATCACCCAAACCACGAATATATACATATTTTCCTCCTGTTACTGTGGCCCCGGTCACTTTCTCCATGGCGCTGGCAGCACTCCCCAATGAATAACGGCTCATTTCCTGGGAAGAGATACCGTCCTGAATTTTATCGGATTTCTTCTGTAGCAATAATATCGCATTTTCCGAACGTTCAATTACAGAAGCAGTTACGACCACTTCCGTCAATTGCAACGCTTGATCGGATAGCACTATATCAAGGTAAGTAACTTCGTTATTTTTGACGACTACGCCCTCAATCCGTTTGTCTTGATAGCCTACGTAGCTGGCGATAATCGTGTAAGTTCCTGCCGGAGCAGTAATTTCATATTTCCCATCCAAATCGGTTGTAGCACCATTGGTCGTACCTTCTATAAGAACATTGGCAAAAATAAGTGGTTCCGCACTATTTTCATCCAGCATCTTACCTGTGATTGTCCCTTGTGCCAGTGTAAAAAACGGCAGTAACGATAACAAAACGAAGGCGAGCGGCTTATGTTTCATGATTGTCTAAAAGTTTAGTTAAATACAAAAAGCTGCCCTTGTAGTAAGGGCAGCCTGAAAATCACTATATTAATTCTTATTCATTACTTGCGGTTTGAAACCGTAAATTTCTGTGTAACTGTTCCAAATTCTGTTTCCAAAGCAATAACATACATTCCTGTAGAGAAGTTCGATACATCTACCATAGTGGTATTGGCGCCTTCCAACTGATTGTCCAGTGCTAATGTATTCATCAGCCTTCCGGTAAAGTCGAATATGCGCAACGTTACATTAGTCGAACCTGGCAGTGTGTAATTTACTCTTACTGAACCGATAGAAGTCGGGTTCGGATAAGGCGTGGATAATTTCACGCCATTGGCATTTTCAGCAAAATCAACACTGGAAATAACTACCAAGTCACCAAAGTAACCATATTCATCTAACGCTGTCCAATTTAATGCCCAGTTTTCAGCATTGCTGAA
>CAZQTF010000135.1:0-10882 GCA_964596135.1 uncultured Saprospiraceae bacterium
GCGGTGATGGTTTTGGAGCGCAAATTGGATAAGCCCTCGCGCTGGGCAAAGGAAAGGGTCGTTTCGAAAAGCAATAGGAGGAGTAGCAGCTTTCTCATTTTATTCAATGCCAGGCATCAGTCAAGTAGCATTCAAAGTTGATACGTTGAAATTTTTCATCCTAAAACGCAAAAACAGGGAAGCTGTTACCTTTGAAAGATCAAATAAGAGAAACTTGTCCTGTAGGCGGCGAAGAATGGAAAGGGTTCGTTGAGTTGGAATCCAAATTTTTATCAAATTATACATTAGTTAAATCCCTTAATCTTGCACCTATGGCATTTGGGCTTTAAAATATTTTAAAATCAGCATAAAATTAAAAACGAAATTACTTGGCTTGGAATTTTAGCAGGATTTATTTTGCGATTTTTGATATGCAATATGCAAATATTTTGTAAAATTGCTACTCCATGATCAAGCTAATCAGACTCTCAATTTTTTTTTGATTTAAGTTTTGAGAAACACTTTAATGCTCTTTGAAAGGCGATGATTAACAATAACCATCTAAGATACTCATAGTAGTGCCGATTTGAATGCTATTCCCAAATAAATGACGCTCTCAAACCTTATTGGAATCTATTCGCTTACCCGATAGCCAGGCACTGCTTTGAAAAAACTTTTTATTATTATTTATCTACTCACAAATTGAATTAGTTTATGAAAAAACTCTTCGCATGTTTAGTGTTGCTGTTATGTTTTACAGGGTTAGCCCTGGCGCAGCGCACTATCAAAGGCTCAGTCACCGACCAAGCTGGACAACCCCTGATCGGGGCCAGTATTTTGGTCAAAGGAACTACCGTAGGTACAGCCACTGACATTGATGGCAAATTTTCATTGGATGTACCTGAAGGCGGAAATACCCTAGTAGTCAGCTACACGGGTTTTACTTCCCGGGAGATCGCCATTAGCGCGGCCGACACTTATTCAATCACACTTTCAGAAGGGGTTACACTGGACGAAGCGGTGGTTACTGCGCTGGGTATTAAGCGTTCGGAAAAGTCGGTTTCTTATTCGGTTCAGACGGTGAAATCCGAAGAATTGAATACGATCCGTCAGACGAACCTGAATAATGCCATTGCCGGTAAAGTGGCCGGTGTGCAGGTACGTAGCCAGGCTTCCATGGCGCTGGGCCGCGACGCTGCTATCCGTATTCGCGGTGCAGGTTCGCTGCAAGACAAACAACCACTTTACGTTATTGACGGTACACCTACAAATTCCAATGACATCAACCTGGATGACGTAGAAAGCATCTCCGTATTGAAAGGCCCGAGTGCAACTGCTCTCTACGGTCAGCGTGGCGACGCTGGTGTAGTCGTTATCACGACTAAGAAAGGCGAAAAAAGGAAAGGATTGGGAATTGAATTCAACCAAAGCTTTTTTGTAGATAGAATATATATCTTGCCGGAATATCAAAACGAATATGCGGGCGGTGGTGAATCGGAGTTGATTCAGTTCGAATGGCAAGATGGTATGCCCGAAGAATGGAAAGTGTTAGATGGCAAATTCTATCATGACTACTCTGATGATGCCAGTTGGGGTCCAAGAATTCAAGGGCAAGAGTACATCCCTTGGTATGCCTGGTATCCTGATTCTCCTTATTTTGGGAAAACCGAGCCTTTGACTGCTCACCCAGATAATATCAGAGATTATTACGAAACGGGTAGCACTTCTAATACGAACGTGAATTTATCACAGACAGGAAAAGGCTATTCCACTCGTTTTTCTTTGACCAATCAGAATATTCAGGGCTTGATTCCCAACACCAGCCTGAACAAATACATTCTTTCTACGCAAAGTTCGGTTGATCTGGGTAAATATTTTACAGCAGGCGCCAATATCACTTTTACAACGCAAGAGAATAACGCTGAAAACGATGATAGATATGCGAACAACTCGTCGGGTAACTTCAACCAATGGTTTCACCGTAATCTGGATATGAACAAAATGCGAGAGTTGCAAAACTTGCGCTCTCCGGAGGGCTACTTAGCCAGTTGGAATCACAACAACCCAGGCGCTTATCTTTCTAGCCCACGCGATTTTTACGCCGGCAATTACTGGTACAATCCCTATGTATATGCACAGAATACGCAGTTTGTAGAAAAGCGCGAACGCTTAGTGGGAGATATTAACTTGACTTTCAAGCTGAACGACAACTTCAGGATAGCTGGTTTCTTACGGAGAAATCAAGTGAATACCAATTTTGATAACCGCTGGTATAATGACCTGGAAATCGGCGCTACCCAGTCTGGCTATTTCAACTCGGTAGCCATTGGGCAAACCAAGTTCATTGAAGATAACTATGAAATCCTGGCTACCTACTTCGAACGCTTTGGAGACTTGAGTGTGGAAGCCAACGCAGGTGGAAATGTGCGTAAGGAAAGTTTCTTCAGAAACCAAGGAAACTCCAATAATGGTTTGGTCGTTCCTGACCTCTTTACAATGGCGAACTCCCGCAACCCTGCTTCTTTCAGCGATTATCGGGAGTTTAAGAAAGTGAACAGTGTATATGCTCGGGGTTCTTTTGGCTTCAAAGAAACGGTTTATCTGGAATGGTCGGCTCGCAACGACTGGAGTTCGGCGCTACCAAAGAATGCCAATTCCTACTTCTACCCTTCCTTTGGCGCCAGCTTTGTATTCAGCGAATTAACAGCGAATATCCTGCCCATTCTTTCCTATGGTAAATTGAGAGGTAGCTGGGCGCAGGTAGGTTCTGATTTGCCTGCTTATCAGTTGGAGCTTGCTTATGCATTAGGCGCGCAGCAGTTTAGTGGCAACCCTGTAATGGCAACGCCTAATTTGTTGATTGACCCGAATATCAAGCCTTCTCTGTCTTCCGCTTATGAAGGCGGTTTGGATCTACGTTTCTTCCAGAATAAGCTCGGATTGAGCTTTACTTATTTCAAGGAAGATAAGGAAGATGAAATCGTGGATGTAGCCGTGACGCCTGCCAGTGGTTTTACTACTAAAAAGGTGAACGCAGGTAAGATCACAAGAGATGGTATTGAAGTGGCTTTAGATGCAACGCCGGTTTCTGCAGGTTCATTTGAATGGAATATCGGTATCAACTTCTCGAAAGTAAATTCTAAAATCGTAGAATTAGCGCCTGGTATAAATGCGATCGTACAAGAAACAGGTACTTTTGGTACAACTTCAGGGGTACAATTGGTACACGCAGTCGGCGAAAGATGGGGACAATTGCGCGGTGGCGCTTTCAAAATGCTCAATGGTCAAAGAGTGGTTGATGCGAATGGCCGTTACGTGGCTGCACCCAACTCTTACCTTGGCAGCGTATTGCCAGATTGGACGGGCGGTATGTTCAACTCGCTGACATATAAGAATTTCGTATTCAACTTTAACGTTGACTTCCAGAAAGGTGGTAATTACTTCTCGCTTTCTGATCACTGGGGTGTATTCTCTGGTTTGATGAAAAGAACAGCCGGCTTGAACGACAAAGGCAATCCGGTACGTGATGCAGTTGCTGATGGTGGTGGGGTACACGTGGTAGGTGTAACCGCTGAAGGTCAACCTGTAGATACCTATGTGGAGGCTTTTACACATTTCCACGATTTCCGTAGCCGCCGAATTGCAGAAGAGCACATTTACGACCTGAGTTTTATCAAGTTGAGAGAAGCAAGCCTGGGGTATCGGATTCCGGTGAGCAAAGTCGGGGCACTCAATAAGTGGTTGCAGAATGCCACGATTTCAATCGTAGCGCGCAACCCGTGGTTGATTTATGCGAAGAACCGCGACTTTGATCCATCAGAAATTTCTAATACGTATGGTGAAAATGGTCAGTATCCTGGCTCCCGTTCGATTGGCTTTAATTTAAAACTTGGATTCTAACATCATTAGCTATTGATCACAATGGTTATTTGATTGGAATTGCTTGTTTTTTAAGAATTCAAAAAAATGATGATTATGTTCAAAACAACCTTTAATAAAATCTTGCTTTACGTCGTCTGTACCGCTATGGCTTTTGCCGGGAGCAGCTGCGACCCAAGCGATTTTGGGGATATCAATGAGAACCCCAACTCTACTACTATTCCGGTTACTTCGGCGTTGTTGACCAATGCGATTTCGGGTATGAGCCAATTATCTTTCACGGCTGCAAGCTATACTCAATATGTCGCCGAGACCCAATATCCGAGCGCAGGATTGTACGAAACAGTATTTGGAACTTTTGGTAACCATAGTGGCATATTGTACGACCTGCAAAATATCATCAACAATAATACCGACCCTGAGACGGCTGCCAAAGTAGCGGTAAATGGTTCGAATAACAACCAGATTGCTGTGGCGCGTATCATGAAGACCTTTATCTTTATGTACGAAACCGACCAGTTTGGTGATATTCCTTACTCTGAAGCTTTGAAAGGAGAAGCTCAACCGAAGTATGATGCTCAGGAAGAGATTTATGCCGGCATGTTCAAGGAATTGGATGAAGCGGTGAAGCAGTTCGATAATGGGCTGGCTGCCAAAGGCGATATTTTGTTCGGAGGTAATATCACGAAGTGGAAGAAATTTGCCAATACACTCCGTATGATTTTAGCGTTGCGCGTATCCAATGCAAAACCGGATCAAGGCAAAACCGAATTTAACGCAGCATTGAATGCCAGTGGTGGCGTGATCGAAAACAACAGCGACAATGTTTCTTTGGCTTATCCGGGCGGTGGATTTAATAATCCGCTATTCAATTTGTATAATGGTCGTAAGGACTGGGCCATCAGCGATATTATTGTCAACATTATGAGTGGTCTCAACGATCCTCGCGTGAAGTCTTATGGTCAGCCCAATGCGGATGGTGAAGTCGTTCCGGTTCCAAATGGTGTGACGCGTGATGAAGTTATTTCTTATATCAATGCAAATCCTGATTTCTCGTTCGTTCTGGCAGCTAATTTCCGCAAGGATAATTCGCCATTTGTATTTCTCTCAGCAGCACATGCTTATTTGGCACGCGCCGAAGCTGCACAACGCGGCTGGACGGGTGAAAATGTGACGGAGATGTTCAATGCTGGTATCAAAGCATCTTGGGAACAGTGGAAAGTATTCGATCAGACAGCTTATGATGCGTATATTGCGGATCCGAATGTAGCGCCGGCAGCAGGTGATGCGCTGAAAAAAATAGGAACGCAGCGTTGGATTGCTTTCTACCCGGATGGGCATCAAGGCTGGGCTGAGTGGAGAAGAACCGGTTTCCCGGAATTGACGCCTTCTCCTAATGCTACCAACAGTAGTAAGCAAATACCAACAAGATACAATTACCCAACTACGGAACCTAACCTGAACAAAGCGAACTATGATGCTGCGGTGCAGCGCATGGGTGGTGATACACAGGACACAAGAGTGTGGTGGGATAAGTAATCTTAGGGAATACTTCATTCAAAAAAAAATGGCGGTCAGGCTCTTGTAGAATCTGGTCGCCATTTTTTTATCTGCTTTTCTGAAAATGAAGATAGGAAACCCGCCTTCGTTTGACAACTATGCTGGTAACAAAAAAGAAAGGGCGATACATATCGCCCTTCCCGATAGAAATCACCCGACTCTTGGTTCCTCCTCGAGAGGAGAGAACCGAAAAGAGATTCTTTTATGTCTTTGTTGCCATTTGGATTGGCAAAGTTAGTTCAATTTTTAAAATTCGATGGTTCGTTTTTCTTCACTTGTGCCACTTTCATTTGCGGCACGAATAATAATCTGATTCATCCCCTTCGTCAATGGAACCGTCGCTTCTAATTTGTTAGACGAAATATCGAATAAAAAGTCATTCATTTCGTCATTATTTACCAAAATTTTAACATTTTTTTTGCCATCAACGTTTTTGACGGTGGCAATTATTGTACTACTGCTTACCTGTGGTCGAAAGGGATTGACCGTTGGCTGCGAAATGGAAACAATCGTGATCACCGGCACATCGCCTGCTTCGTATACGATGGTTGTTTCCGCTTCATGTACACCACCTTTGTTTTGAGCTTTTATGAGAACGGTGTTGCTGCCAGGGCGCAAATTTACAATAGAAGTTAATTGTTTGCTGCGCCAATTGTAGTCAAAATCCGCCCATTCTTCCCCATTCACCCACATCTGGATTTCGCCGCGCACCGCTACATTGATCAAAGCCGCTTGGATATTGTAACTTTCTTTTTTTACAACAATTCCCAGCTTGGAAGGTTGCACAAAACGCACGTTGGGCTTCAGCAGTTGAGCTTGCTTTAACTCAAGGGTAACATTTATAACGGCTTCGGCGGCACCATCTGCGTTTTGGGCACTGATTGCGATGGTATTTTTACCTGTCTGTAACTCGGCGATACCGCTAAAGTTTTCGCCATTCAAGTCAAATTCGTTGATGAGCTTGCCATTCACCTTAAAAGAAATGCTACGTTTTTCGGTTATGTTGGTAATTATAGCACTTACAGTTGCCCGGTTCGTACCGGTTTTAGCACCATCCGCTGGCTCGGTGATGGTGACCGTTGGCGGCTTGGGTGTGCGGTAGCGTAGCGTGACAGCCGCTTCAGTGCTGCCTGCGCGGTTGGTCGCTTTTACCACAACCGGGTTGTCGCCTTCCCGTAGATTGATGGCGCGGATGACCACTTCTCCGGTTTGGGTGTCGAAGTTGAACAGGCTGTGATGGCTACCATTTAGCAATACGCTGATGTTCGCTTTACTATCCACCTTTTTTACGGAAGCTCGCACGACGTAATAATTTTGAATAACGCTGAACGGTGAGGTCGTCGGATCGGTGATCGTGACTACCGGTTTGGATAAAGGCTCATAACGAACGTTGACACCAGCTTCGTCCGATCCGTCGCGGTTGCTGACACGCACCGTAATCGCATTGTCCCCTTCGCGCAGGGCGACATTGGTGCTCAAATCGCCGCCGTTCAGGCTGAAATTGCTCACCAGATTGCCGTTTACCCGTATGGTTACTTCGCTGCGGTTGCTTACGTTGGTCACGCGGGCACGGAGGTTCACGCTGGCGAATTCGCTGGCGTTGTTATTTGCCGGAGCGTTGATGCTCACCGTTGGCGGCATAGCACGGCGATAGCGTACACTGATTTGATCGCTGGCACTGCCGGCTTTGTTAAATGCTTCTACCCGAATGGTGTTGTTGCCCTCGATCAGGCTTACCGTCGCGGTGATTTCGCGGAGATTGCGCTCTAAGTTGAAATTGGTGTTCCTACCGTTGACGATCAATTGGATCTGCTCTTTGTTGTTTACATGATCCATGCGGGCGCGTACCTGCGCAGTAGCACCTGAAACCTCTGCATTATTTGCTGGTGTGGTGATTTGCACTACTGGCGCTGGCGCTTTGCGATAGCGAATGTTGATGGTGGCTTCGTCTGATCCATCGCGATTGCTGGCCCGAATGCGAATGGTATTGTTCCCTTCTGTTAGGTTCACATCGGCACTGAATTGTCCGCGATTGAAATCAAAATCATAGACATTTTTGCCGTTTACCATGAAAGTAAGGTCACTTTTGCTGTTAACGTTGTCAATGCTGGCGCGCACGTTGGCATAAGCGCTTTCCGTCCCGCTATTGTTGGCGGGCGATTGGATGTAAACCACCGGCGGGCGCTGCACCACTACTGCCTCTTCGATGCGGCGAATGGCTATACTTTGCTGATCTTCGCCATCGCGGTTGATCGCGCGGACTACCACGTCATTATTGCCAACCAGCAGATTTACATTCGCCACGAGGCGACCACTCTGGCTGTCAAAATTAAAATCGCTGCGCTGCGAACCATTAACCCAGAATTGAATATCGCGCTGGTCGCTGATATTGGTAATGAAGGCTTCGATGCGGGCAACCGGCTGCGCAGTGCTGCTCGTTGGGCGTGAAGGCTCGGAAATGCGTACCGTTGGTGGATATTTTGGTGCAGGCAGCGGTTCCTGGTACCAAATCGTCACTTCGTCGCGGGCATCGCCGGCGCGATTGCGGGCAGTAATGACGACCGTATTGGCGCCATTCTCAAGCTGTAGATTGATGATGACGTAGTCTTTATTTTCATCAAAATCAAAATTCCAGACCGTGCGTCCGTTTTGCGTTACTGCAAGGTTGTTACGGCTTTCTACGTTGCGTACTTCTGCGGTCACGCGCGCCTCCTGATAACGGCTTTCCACACGGCTTCCGGTGGGTTCCACAATTTCCACGATCGGCAATGGCTCGCGAATTTCCCGGATGATGATGACTTCGGCAGCATCGGCGCCGGCAGTGTTGCGGGCACGGATTTGCACGCGGTTGTCGCCTTCGCGCAATGCGATATTGGAGCGCAGGATGCCATTTTCAAAAATAAAATCGCGTTCTATGCCATTCACCACGAAGGTCACATCGCGGCGGTCCGTCACATGATCAATCGCTGCCCGTATGCCAAAATCGCCATCCTCGGTGTGCTCGCTGCTTCGGACGGGGTTGATGAAGCGCACCTGCGGCAGCAGTACGCGCGGCGTTTCGGTGATGATTTCATCTTTGTACACCAAAATGACTGTTTCGCGATCCTGACCGTGTTCGTTTCTGGCAATAAGGATCACTTCATTGGTACCAGGTTTCAGTTGGGTATCCATCGAAAAGCGACCGTTGCGGTAGTCAAAGGGTACTGAACGGTTATTGACGATGCAATCCACATCGGCGGCGCTATTCACATATCGAATATTTGCAATAATTAAACCGTTGTCAGTGTGGGTTGTGTAAGGCGAGCCCAGCGGTGAAATCATTTCGATTTCCGGGAGGCGCGCCAAAGGTTTGTCTTCTTTGGGGTTGATTGTCCAGCGCAAGCCAAGGCTGGTATAGTGGTACAAATCATTGTTGGGATCGGCGAAGCGCTGTCCATCCAGGGCATCGGTGCCGCTGAAGGTGACGCGATGCCCGCCATACACTAAGAAATGCGGCGAAAGTTGAAGCCCAAGTTCAATTCCCAGGGAAGGCATAAACTTCAGGCTGCCATTGTCCTGATTGCCATCGGCGATGGTTTCGTAGTTGCCATCCAGAATACCTTCCAGTTCATTGCGAATGACGGAGGTACTGCGGTTTTCGTTGATATTGGCGTAAGCCTCAAAATACTCGCTGCCATTTGCATCAGCCTGATCGGTTCTGGCTTTGAACCAATCCAGCCCGATGCCGCCAAACAAGCCTACGTGCACGCCTGTGCGCTCGCGCAATGTATTCAGCGTAATCAAACCTTCCAGCCCAAGCTCAGCGGTGGTGGTTTGATGGTTTTGGAATACAAAACCGCGCGGTTCTTCGAGCTCAGCAGGGTAGGAGGTGTAATCGAGCAGGCCGGCGCCATTGAGCGCACGATTGTTGCCGATGCTATAGGCGCGCAGCGCATCCAGTCCGTACTGGCGGGTGTACAGAAAGCGTCCCCGTAGGTCGAACGCCAACGGGGCGCCGGAGCGGTAGTAGATATTTTTGCCCAGGGTAGCTCCGAAGCCAAAGCCATCAAGCTTTGCTTGTACATCGCTGGACTGGTAAGCCAAACCAGCATTCAGCCCAAAAGTCCAGTAACCGGGGAATAGCTGCGCAGTGCTTTGTTGCGCGGAGGCAGTCCAGCCTAAACACAACGCCAGCGCCAGCAGGTAGATGTTTCGATTGGTTTTCATATTGTCAGGATTTGATGGTCAAGTTTTTTATTACTCAAGACCAACAAAAAAATGAATAAGTTACACTTTATAAAAGCGCTTTAGATTAAAACTTTAACAAATGTGAATTGCTGCGTGCTCTGATAGGTCTGAAAAAATATCACAGAAAGAATAAGGATGATATGTTAAAATCAGATTTATAAAATTAAGCATTTAACGCTTTATTAAAATAGAAAATAGTTTTGATAAGAATTTTTTTTGTGCCAAGAAGTTGACTCTCAGCCCGAAGAATGGCACAAAATACAATAGCCAGTACTTGATCTTACAATTTGATTAAATTGAATGTTGATTATTTCATATTAATTCAATTGATCAGGCAATCAGATAAATCTGTCGGCATCGTTGACAGGCTTGCAACTTCTTTTGGTAGCTTTATTAATCGAATTTATAGCGCTATATTTAATCTCCGGGCTTGTAAAACGAAACTTCAGGCTTGTAAAATAAATCTGCAGGCTCGTAAAACAAATCTACAGGCTTTTAAAATAAATCTACAGGCTCGTAAAACGAATTTTCAGACTCGTAAAATAAATCTTCAGACTCGTAAAACGAATCTTTAGACTCGTAAAATAAAGCTCCAGGCTTGCAGGCAGGCGCCAACTCTTAATATTATGCTTTAAAAGGATTGACAAGCTGCAATTTATCTTCAATGACTTATCCGTCCTGCAAATCTTTGGAGTAGAGCATGGTGCAAGCTACTTCTAAAGTAGCGGCGATGATGAGATTGTCACAAAAGGAAAAATAATAACGTTTGGTTATTTTATAAGCGTTGAAGATGAAACCGTTTTCGCAATATTGTTATAAACAATGAAGTCTTTTCTAACTTCCTGTTTTCAATTCTGTTTGCCCTGCCTCTTTCACTACAAATGCAGTGATTTTAAAGTAAAGTCAATGTAAGGGTATTTCCTTCTAACTATACGATTTTTATTATCTTTTTTGTTCTTTTTTCAAAAAAAGAGCGATTTCCGCGTTGGAAGCATTCCATCTTCTTAAAAATATTTTACTTTAGCGAAAGTTCGCTATGCAGATTACCGGCTGCTTTAGCTGTCGAATGCAGGCGGCGATCAAAGATTGCCGGGACAATCAAAATCGAAAATATGAGCAACCTATATCCACATTTGCTGGCTCCCCTTGATCTGGGCTTTACCACACTGAAAAACCGCGTGCTGATGGGATCCATGCACACGGGTCTGGAAGAAACAAAAAACGGCTTCGAGAAAAT
>CAZQTF010000136.1:0-7194 GCA_964596135.1 uncultured Saprospiraceae bacterium
TAATTTTAGCCTAACTCTCTACTTTCCTCTGGTTGCGCTGTTTGGGAAGAGGACAGCGCGATTTCGATATAAAAGATTATCGTACAACACTTTGACAAATAATCTAAAAATTTTTAAAATATAAAATCAGCTAAACCATCCCACAAACCAGTTGCGGCTTCCTGATGCCTATACACCTGCCCTTATTTCTGTTGTAAACTTCCGATTGCATTCCTTACTTTTGAATCCGGAATTTTAACCTTAAACTAAAAACCCTGCTAACTATGACTCGCACCTGGTGGAAAGAATCTGTTATTTATCAAATATATCCGCGTAGCTTTAAGGACACCAATGGCGACGGCGTCGGTGATTTGCGCGGCATCATCCAAAAGTTGGATTATCTGAAAGAACTGGGTATTGACATCATCTGGCTCAATCCAATTTACAAATCGCCCAACGATGACAATGGCTACGACATAAGCGATTATTGCGACATCATGGATGAGTTCGGCACGATGGCCGATTTCGACGAATTGTTAGCCGAAGCACACAAAAGAGGTATCCGCATTCTGATGGACCTGGTCGTGAATCACACTTCCGACGAGCACCGCTGGTTTCGGGAGTCCCGCAAATCGAAGGATAATCCTTACCGCGACTATTATTTCTGGAAACCGGAGCCTGCCAACAACTGGCCCTCCTTCTTCAGCGGCAGCGTGTGGGAACGCGACGATCTCACGGGCGAGTATTACCTGCACCTGTTTTCAAAAAAACAACCCGACCTCAACTGGGAGAATCCCAAAGTGCGGCAGGAAGTGTACCAGCTCATGCGCTTCTGGTTGGACAAAGGCATTGACGGCTTTCGAATGGACGTAATCCCAATGATCTCCAAGCGGCTGGATTTTCCAAATGTCACTACGGGTAATTTTGGTGAGATTATAGAAAAATATTATGCCAACGGTCCGCGCGTGCACGAATTCCTGCAGGAAATGTACCGCGAAGCGCTGGCAGATTATGATGTAATGACCGTAGGCGAAGGCGCCGGCATCCCGCCGGAAATAGCGAACGATTATGTCGGCGAAGATCGCAAGGAACTCAGCATGATCTTTCACTTCGGGCACATGGGCATTGACCATGGTCCGGGTGGGCGCTTCGATACCAAAAGCTGGCACCTTAGTGAATTCAAACGAATTTTCAAAGTATGGCACGATGCCGTGGGCGAGCGCGGCTGGGTCAATGTTTTCCTTGACAATCACGACTTCCCGCGGATGGTATCGCGCTTTGCAAACGATGGACAATACCGCGTGGAAGCAGCAAAACTACTCGCAACGCTACTGTTGACCATGCGCGGCACGCCTTGTATTTATTATGGCAGCGAAATCGGCATGACGAACATTCATATTGATAAATGGGAAGATTTTGACGACGTTGAAATCAAAAATGCCTACAAAGCAGCCGTTGAAAGAGGCGATGACCTCGACCAACTGATGGCTGCCGCCAATGTAAACGGGCGCGACAATGCCCGAACACCCATGCAGTGGGATGACAGCCCCAACGCCGGTTTTACCACCGGCAAGCCCTGGCTCAAGGTCAATCCGAATCATACGGAAATAAATGTCGCCAAAGATCAGGCATCACCAGATTCGATTTTTAAATTTTACCAAAACATGTTGCGTTTGCGCAAAGCCAATCCGACGCTGATTTATGGTGAGTATGAAGATTTGATGCCGGAAAGTGAATATTTATACTATTATCGCCGCTGGGATCATGATAATGAATTTTATATCATACTAAATTTTAGCAACAGCGAAATTCATAATATTCCTTTGCCAAAGGATAAAAATTTGGAATTGGTAAGCTCTAACCTGCCGACCGAACGGGATTACATTGACAAACTCAAACCGTGGGAAGCGAGAGTGTACCGAGTGACAATGTGACCAGAAGACCGGGAGCACGGAGGAAAAATGAGTTATTTCCCAACAACCTTTTCTCCCGGTCATCCTTCCGCTATGGCTCTAAGTTTTCTCCGATTCCAAATAAATGACATCGCTCCTGCTGAAATAAGGTGCCATACGCCCCACCACGCTGCAATCATCGCCATACCACCTAACCCATTATAAAAATTAAATATAATGATTAATGCTAATCCTGAATTCTGAATACCCGTTTCCAGAGAAATCGCACGCGCATCGTACGCCCCCAGCCCGTTGAGCAGTGCAAAGCCGTATCCGCTGAACAGGGCGATAGCATTGTGTGCCAGCACGATAAAAAACACTAAATGGAGGTAGTTCTTCATATTTTCGAGATTGCCGAGGATGGCAAAAACGACAAATCCGATAAAAATCAATAAAGATAAAGTACGTACCGGTTTGCGGATTACATCGGTGAATTTCGGAAAACGGTCATTCACAAACATGCCAATAATAAGTGGAATGATGATCAATTGCACGATGGCCCACACCATATCCATCAGCGGCACTTGTACCGACTGCTGGAAAACCTTTCCGCCGGGGACAAACGGCATGAGAATCATAAACAATAGAGGCGTAGTCAGCGTAGCTGCTAACGTGGAGGTAGTCGTCAAAAACACCGACAACGCCACATTCCCTCTCGCCATGTGCACCGCGAAATTCGATATATTTCCGCCCGGACATACCGATACCAGTAACATCCCCAGCGCCACCGAAGTAGGCGGTTGGAATAAAAAAATCAATCCGATACTGACCAATGGTAACACGATCATTTGCGAAATAATACCAACGATCGCCGCCCGCGGTTCCTTGAAAAGCAGTTTAAAATTCTCGGTCTTCAGATCCAACGCCACGCCAAACATAATAAATGCCAGGCAGAGGTTAAGAATGGTCAACTGATCCGGATGAAAGTTTACTTTGATGCTGTCTATCGTTTCCATACTGTCAATTTAGGTCGCTTGGTCAAATGTAGAAAACTTTTTATTTCCAGCGAAATCACTATTTTTAGAATCTAATTTTAAATTCAACTCAAATACTCAAACATGAAGAAAATAGTTTCGCTCCTCGGAGCTTTTGTTTTGGCACATCTGGCATTAGCGCAAAGCGATATTCAAAAACTGGTTGAAACGGATTACCCCTACCTCGAAAAATTGTATCTGCATTTACATCAAAATCCAGAACTCTCATTCTACGAATTCAATACCGCCAAACGCATGGCCGAAGAGCTGCGCTCCTTAGGTTTTGATGTGACCGAAAAGGTCGGTGGCAATGGCGTAGTAGGCATTATGAAAAACGGCGAGGGGCCGACGGTTATGATCCGCACCGATATGGACGCTTTACCGCTCGTGGAGGAAACCGGATTGCCTTACGCCAGCACCGTCAAAACCAAAGACGAAGCCGGCAACGAAGTGGGCGTGATGCATGCCTGTGGGCACGATACGCACATGACCTCCTGGGTAGGCGCAGCGCGCAATCTGACAAAAATGAAAAATCAGTGGCGTGGAACCCTTGTATTTATTGGGCAACCCGCCGAAGAGCGCAACGGCGGCGCCAAAAACATGCTGGATGCCGGTTTGTATCAAAAATTTCCAAAACCGGATTACGTCTTAGCACTGCACGCGGCACCGAATGTACCGGCGGGTAAGATCGGCGTGAAAGCAGAATACAGCTTCGCGTTTACCGATTTTATGGACATCACTGTTTTCGGGCGAGGCGGGCACGGCGCGTATCCGCACACCACAATTGATCCGGTGGTTTTGTCTGCAAAAATTATCATGGCATTGCAAACAGTAGTAAGTCGCGAGATTTCTCCACTCGAACCGGCGGTCGTCACCGTTGGCTCGATTCACGGCGGCGCCAAAGGCAATGTGATTCCGAATGAAGTGAAGCTCGAGTTGACGATGCGTTGTTACAATGACGATGTGCGCAATCAAATCATTGAAAAAATCAAGCGCATTTGCATCGGCGAAGCAATGGCAGCGGGCGTTCCAGAAGAAATGTATCCCAAGCTGACGCTGAAAAATGAGTATTGCCCTTCGGTTTACAACGATCCGACCCTGACGAGTCGTTTGAAAACTGTTTTTCAAAAAACCATCGGTACGGACAATGTGATGGAAGTGCCTCCAACTATGGCAGGCGAGGATTTTAGCTATTTCGGCAGAACCGACGAGAAGATTCCCTCTTGCATTTTCTGGCTGGGCGCAGTAGATCCGCAACTGTTAGAAAAAGCTCAAAAAGGCGAAGCACCGATGCCGAGTTTGCATAATTCAAAATTTGCACCGGTGCCAGGACCGACTTTGAAAACCGGCGCAATTGCCATGACAGCAGCAGTGTTGGATTTATTGAAGAAATAGGTGTTGCGATGCGATGGTACGTTAGTGAATGGACAAAATCGTTCCATCATGGAACTGCATACTCCTTTTGGGAATCAAACCCTCGACGCGCTGGTGCAATCTTTGCAAACCAACGCCGATACTGGTTTAATGCCAGCGGAAGCCAATCGGTGCTTGCGCCAATTCGGCGCTAATACCATTCACGAATCCAAGCGTTTTAGCAATTTGCAATTGTATCAGGATAACCAACATTATGACCGATTTCCAGGAACTCATCGAGCAGTTTTCTTATTTTGGAATTTTTCTTTGGTTCGCATTTTTTGATCAGATCACCCCGATTCCAGAAGAATTGGTACTCATAACGATGGGTTTTATTGCCAATCAGGGGCACCTTGATCCAGTGTTGGCAGGCATTGCAGCAGTTGGCGGACTAGTGGCGATTGACAATATTTACTATGGCTTGGGCAAATCCGGAAAGTTTCTGTTCAACCAGCTTGGCAAAGCTTCTAATCTGGAAGTGATCGAGAAATTTAAAATCAGGATCATAGAACACGATTGGCAAACCATTTTTATGATGTCCTGGTTTCCAAAGCTGCGATTCATTACACCATTTATCGCGGCGGCAGCAAGCATCAAGTGGCTGCGTTTTGCCATTATCAATGCCTTAAGCTCAATGACTTATGTAATTCTTTACATTTTGCTGGGCATCTTTTTTGAAGAACAACTCGAAGCAATCCGGCTGGAAATGCTCATGGTTTATATTACAATCGTGATGCTGATCGTCGGTATTCTCGTTTTTGTCTGGATTTTCCGAAAACCCATCAACCAGGACTCATTGAAACCATGAAAATCGTCACTTTAACCATCAATTCAGCGCTGGACATCAGCACCGCTATTGACAAACTGGTACCGGAAATCAAACTGCGCTGCGAAGCGCCTCGTTACGATCCGGGCGGCGGCGGTATCAACGTTGCCAGAGTGATCAAACGCCTGGATGGCGAAGCCCTTGCTGTATTTCAATCGAGCGGCTCTGCCGGTGAAATGATCGAAAAACTGCTCCAGGAAGAAGGCGTGCCATCGCATCCGGTAACCACTGAAGCCTGGACGCGCGAAAGTGTTACCATTTTTGACAAAGCCAGCAGTCAACAATATCGTTTTGTGATGCCCGGTCCTACTTTGACCATTACCGAATGTGAGGCTTTTTTACAAACCTTGCGCAGCCTCTCTCCTTCCCCAGAAATCATTGTGGCGAGCGGTAGCCTGCCGCCTGGCGCTCCGGTTGATTTTTATGCGCAAGTTGCCAACGTCGCTCGTGAGTTGGGCGCCAGGATTGTAGTGGATACCTCTGGTCTGAGTCTTGCCAAAGCTGTAGAACAAGGCGTATTTTTAATCAAACCTAATTTGAAAGAACTGAGTGCATTGGCAGGGAAAGAGGCTATTGGACACGAGGATCAGGAAGAACTGGCGATGCAACTGGTTGAATCCGGCAAATGTGAAATCGTGGTTGTATCTTTAGGCGCGCGAGGCGCCATGCTGGCATCGCGAGCAGGCATAGACTATGTCATGCCGCCTACCGTCGTAGTAAAAAGCACTGTTGGTGCAGGCGACAGCATGGTGGCAGGCATGGTGCTGGCATTGGAACGAGGTATGAATCACCGGCAAATGCTGCGCTACGGCGTGGCTTGCGGCACCGCAACGACCATGAATCCCGGTACGTTCCTTTGTAAAAAGGAAGATGTAGAACGGATTTATCAAATTCTGAACAGAACAATGTAACCATGAAATCAATGAATAAAACTAACTGGGGCATCATTGGATTGGGTAGAATCGCCAGCAAATTTGCCAACGACTTAAAATTATTACCCAGTGCCAAACTCCATGCGGTCGCTTCGCAATCCCCGGAGCGTGCGCAGGCATTTGCCCACGAGCACCAAGTGCCCTATGCGTACGGCGCTTACGACGAAATCTTCCATTGCCCTGATTTGGATGTGATATACATTGCCACGCCACACGTGCTGCATTGCACCAATACATTACTATGCCTGCGCCACAACATCCCGGTGCTGTGCGAAAAGCCTTTTGCAATGAACCTCACTGAAGCCCGGAAAATGGTGATGACCGCCCGCGAGCATCAGACCTTTCTGATGGAAGCGATCTGGACGCGCTTTTTGCCCACTATTCAGAAAACACTGGAACTAATCGAAAATCAAGTGATTGGAGAGGTTCTTTCTGTAAAAGCGGATTTTGGTTTCCAAGCGCCATTCGATCCGCAGAGCCGAATTTTCAATCCTGCGCTGGGTGGCGGCTCGCTGCTCGACATTGGCATTTATCCTGCGTTTTTGGCACTGCTGATTCTGGGTAAACCCACCAAAATCAAGGCTTTCGCCAATATCGGCGCTACCGGTGTGGATGAAGACCTCGGCGCAATCCTACAATATGACAATGGCCAACTGGCACACCTTCATTCCACTATTCGTTCGATAACCAAAACCGAAGCTTTTATTTACGGCGAAAAAGGCACAATCCACCTGCACACACGCTGGCACGAACCTACCAGCATGACCCTGCTCCTGCCAGGCGAACGCCCGCAGCATTTTGCTTTCGAATTTCACGGTAAAGGCTACACCTATGAAGCTGAACACGTCATGCAGTGCTTACAAAATGACAAAACCGAAAGCGACCTGCTCCCGCTCGACTTCAGCCTCGATTTGATGGAACTATTGGATAATATTCGCCGCGAAGCCGGCATTTTTTATCCACAGGACGAGATAGCCTGAATGATTCCTAACAATATATTTTTGCCAAATACCATCAATTCACAGCAAAAAATCCATCAGGATGTTTTCAACAATAAGAAAATATGTAATTTAACCCGCCGACAATAACCACGACTTTAGATAAAACGCATAAATAAA
>CAZQTF010000136.1:7294-10687 GCA_964596135.1 uncultured Saprospiraceae bacterium
TTACCGGAGAACTGGTCGCTATTACCGATGGCTCCGGCGGTACACTTGCCTGCGACACGATTACCAATGACCTGACTGGAAAAATCGCGGTGATAGATCGGGGCGTCTGCAATTTCTCCATCAAAGTGTATGAAGCCCAACAGAAGGGCGCCATCGCCGTATTAGTGGCAAATAACCAAAATACAGAAATCTTCGAAATGGGTGCCGGTACTAATGCCGAACTCATTACCATTCCCTCTTGGATGATCACGCTGAGTGCCGGCAATACGATCAAACCGGAAATTATAAACGGCGTGACCGTTACTATTACTCAGGATGGTGCACCATATCCTGTTGGCGAAGTAGTACTCTGGGGCGACCAGGCTGGTCAGGGCGATTTTGACGGCGGCTTGAACGACTGGACTGCCAATACGATCTCCTGCGGCGGTACCCCAAGCGATGAAGATGTATTCACCTGGAGCGCAGATGGCTCCGCGCCTAACGGCAGTTGCAGCATTGGCTCGATCTTCTCGCCTACCCGTTGCAATGGTGCCATCGTGGTAGAATCCGATTTTATTGATAACGGCGGCAATGGCTGTGGAGGGGCAGCAGTCGGCACCGGCCCCTGCCCGGCGCCGCAAATTGCCGAATTGACCTCGCCTGTGATTGCACTGTCCGGCGAAAATGCAGACGTAAACCTCCGTTTTTATCAGCATTTCCGACAGTTTGGATCCGAATTCTTTGTTGCCTGGACGACCGACGGCGGCGCCAACTGGGATACCACGCAAATTAATGAAGATGTTGTATTAGATGACGGTGGATTTAGCTCGGTATCCGAGATCACCCGCGTGGCGCTGACCGGAACCGCCGGCGCTACTTCGCTGCAGGTGAAATTTATTGCTATTGCCAATTATTATTTCTGGATTCTCGACGATGTGCAAATCGTGAGAACCGCCGCCAACAATATGCGCGTTAATGACTTCTATGCGGTATCTCCCAACGCCGTGACTCCATTAGCGCATGCCGATCAAATCGGTTTCCTTGCCGATATCGAAAACGTAGGCGCAGCGGCACAAACCAACGTTAACCTCAATATGACCGTTTTTTACCGCCAGAATCCTAATCAGGATTTTGCCCCTATTTTTACTACTGATCTGGCATATGGCTCTGTGCCTGCCGGTTCTGTTATTGAAAATCAACCTTTTGCCGAAACTTTTACACCATCAGCTGCCGGACAATATGTTGGTTTATATACCATTTCTGCTGATTCCACCGATGCGGTGGATGACAACAACACGCAATTATTTGAATTCCGAATCGGCGATGGTACCATCATCGAGAATGTATTTTCGAAAGATCTGAATGGTCCGACCAATGGCAACAGCCCGGTAGATGACAGTTGGGAAGGCGCCAATGAGCCGCACGCCTGGGCTTGGGGCAATTGTTATTACGTACCACAAGCCAATGGATATTTTGCTAAGGACATAACATTTGGTTTGCAAGTTGCAGATCAGGGTGCTGTCGGACAAGACATCATCGCATTTTTGTACGAATGGGAAGATGCCAACCAAAATGCCTTAGCCGAGCCGGAAGAGAGAAATGCCGTTGGGTTTGGCTCTTATACCATTGCGGGCAGTGAAACTATCGGCAATCTGATCACGCTACCGCTCGAAGATTTAAATGGTGGAGCGGTCGCTCTGAAAGACGACACCCATTACCTTGCCATGATCGAATATTTTGCTACCGACCAGTCCGACATTTTTATTTCTTCCAATGATGAGATTGATTATACCGCGACGGTTGCTGTACTCAGCGATTCGCTGAATATGCCGCGTTACAGCGCTTTCCTGGGTATCAATGGGGATCTGAGCGCTGAAACGTATAGTTCTCTGGGCTTTGGATATGATCTGGTGCCGGTGGTTCGTATGTCGGTTACCAATACACCGACTAATACCAAAGACCTACAAAAACTGGCGAATCAGTTCGAACTGTTTCCCAATCCGACCAACGGCACGCTGAATCTGCAATTGAACTTAGACAATGCTGCCGACAACGCAACGGTGCGCCTGTTCGACATTTCGGGCAAAATGCTCCGTCAGTGGAATTATGACAATATACAGCAGGAACGCTTCCAGTATCAACTCAATGACCTGAGCAATGGTACGTATTTCCTGCAGGTGATCACCGAAGCAGGCGTCGGTACCAAGAAATTTGTAATAAAATAATCCGTAATCGGCATTTTTATTGGCAAAACCCTGTATTACAACTCAAAAATAAATCCACAGAGGACGGCGCCCGGCGCTGTCCTCTTTCTTTTTTGGCATCTTTTTTCCAAAATTGGAACCTGATAAATGATTAGAAAATGATCCATTTTTTAGCAGCTTTCTTCCCAAAAGGTAAAAGAATAAGTCGTTGAGGCATATCATCATTCTTTTTGCTTACCCCAAATAACATAATGAATCAAAAATGATTATTTATCTTATTACTAAATGTCAACTTCATAATTATCAACAACCAATCATCAACCGTCAACCCATTTGGAACCCATGCACCTCATCAATACGCAAATTGCAATTAAAAGCCCAGCCTAATATAATACAAGTGCAGCTCGACCAAAACGAGGAAGGCGTGAGGCACCGGCTACCCAGTAGGAAAACCGCAAAATGTAAAAGTATATGTCATCTTTTACCGTTTGATATTTTACATTTTTCAATTTTGCGGTTTCACATCAGATATCGCTGCCAAGTTATCGGCTGAGCTTGTCAGGTCATTGGATGACGTTGCCGAATCATAGCACAGGCGTGAAAAATGACTCATCCAGATGATCAACCACTGCTTGTTCGTTGGAAAACGTAATTAAATACCCCGCCACCGCACCCGACTCATTGCCTTACCTTTGGCTGTAATCGAATTTTTAGCTGATTTTTTTTACAGACTTACAAATTTTACTTGGCAAACGCCCACTTTGCCAAATTTAAGCTGTGATTTTCAAATAGTAATAATGAGCAGAGAATTGCCGATTCTTTGTCGAAATTGCATTTTGCGATCGGATTTATTTAAATTCCTTCTATAAATTTTGTTTTTCCTTTCATTATTTTTGGTTGTTATGTTTGTTTATTGCAAACCCAATTTCAATCAAACCTGACCGAATCCTGCCAAATTAAAAATCTGCGATTTTGTATATCGCTCATAAGATTTGTAAAATCCAAACAAAAGAAAAACCGGGCAGAAAGCGAAGTCCGCTTCCGTCGTGTCCGGTACCGCCAACATCGTACCTTAAAATCTGAGCTGTTTGTATGGAAATAGAGCAACGTGGATTGTACGTCCCCGAGATGGAGAAAGACGCCTGCGGCACAGGCTTGATTGCTGATCTCAGCGGCAAAAAGTCGCATCAATTGGTAGCCGATGCGCTGC
>CAZQTF010000137.1:0-10527 GCA_964596135.1 uncultured Saprospiraceae bacterium
TGTACACCAGATTGATGTCAGCTTTATCCGGCGTCACTTCGTTGGGGTTATCCAATAAACCCAACTCCGTATTTTCGCAAGCTGACACGAAAAATAAGGTAGCCACAAAGGCTAATCGAAATATGTTGTTTTTCATCCTATTTCTTCTTTTAATGAATTAAAATGTTACACGAATGCTACCACCATATTGACGAGCTGTCGGTACATTCATCAATTCAAAACCTCTACCATTACCCACACCAAGGCTCAACACTTCCGGGTCAAAGTTGGCGCCATCCGGGAAACCGAATGCCTTGAACCACAAGTTCTGACCAGAGAACGTTAGCGTGATGTTGCCAAATGGCGTCTTACCCAAGAGGCTCTTAGGCAATATATAAGAGATAGAAGCTTCGCGCAGCTTTACATAAGTAGCATCATACGTACGAGATTCATCCTTGAATACCCCACCATTCTGCCAGTAGTGGTCGGTGGAAGTTAACTGCACGGTGTTGGGTTTACCTTCCGAATCTACTCCTGGCGCAATCACCGGCACATAGCGGTCAAAGTCCGTTTCCTGTAGAATACCTCTACCCATGAGCGTAGAAGGGGTTGTTGCATAAATCACGCCACCATCTTGGTACGCCCACAACATATTGAATGACAGACCTTTCCAGGAAATCGTAGTACCGCCGTTCAGGTTGAAATTCGGGTTAGGGTCGCCCAATTCGCCGATTTCCGGTGCGTTAATCCATATACCATCGCTACCAACAATTCTTTCACCTTTTTCATTCGTCAAAATCTTAGTACCAAGAATAATTCCGTAAGGCTTGCCCGGAATTGCGTAGTTACCAAGCCCGTTGTAGCCGGCGAAAACAATCTGATCAACGCCTTCCGCAATTTTATCTACCACCGGACGGTTGAGGGTGAAGTTACCATTCAGGGTCCAGGAGAAGTTGTTGGTTTGTACTGGCGTAAAGTCCATTCCCAATTCGACACCTTTGTTGGTAATTTCTGCAGCGTTGACGGTAGTGGCAGTACCCCCTGTTGATGGGTCGAGTTGCAGATCAATAATCAGGTCTGTTGATTTCTTGTCGTACAAAGAAAGATCAATGCCTAAGCGGTTGTTGAAGAAACGACCTTCCAGACCGAATTCTATCTCAGCGTGCAATTCCGGCTTCAGATCCGGGTTACCAAAGGTATTACTTACCGTATTTGTATTCAACAAGGTTCCATTGTTCGTCTGGAATACCCGGGTAGATGTTCCCAGAAAGTTTCTGGTTGAATACGGATTTGGATAACCAGCCGAAGTACCATAACCGATACGCAATTTCAGGTAGTTGATCATTTTGCTCTCCTGCAAGGCAGCGATTGCTTCGGTAGGAACAAAAGAAACCGATGCAGAAGGGTACAAAATAGAATTGTTGCCTTTTTCCAGCGTGGAAGTCCAGTCGTTACGAGCCTGAGCATTGAAATACAGGAAGTTTTTGTAGCCCAATGTCGCCGTCGCAAATACACCCAGCAGGTTCTCTTCGATTACCGTAGTCGAGTTGACATGCTGTATGAAGTTATCGTGCTGGAACAAGCCATAGACAAACTGCTGAGAGCTATTGGCAAATGTGGATTCGCGTGTATCACGGCGAATATTGGCGCCAATACTACCATTCAAGTTAAATACATCACTGAGATTCCGGTCAAAAGAAATGTTTAATAAATGGTCGGTAATAACATTAATACGTTCGGATGTTCTCATCCAGCCATCCGGCGCCTGAATACCTCCTTTGTTCAGCAAGGATTGTTGCTGTTGGGTATAAGTATCCAAACCAAAACGGTAAGTGACGTTCAGCCAGTCTGTCAGATCATAATTCAGGTTCACGTTACCGAAGAAACGGCTGATTTCTTCTTCATCGCGGGCATTATTAAGCGTCCAAAGCGGATGCTCAATGTCGTTCGGACCGCGATAGTAGATGCTGGAGTTGTCATCCGGGCGCTCGTATTCTAAACCAAACAGGTCAATACTCCTCGGCGTATAGAAAATGAAACCAAACAAGCTATTCGTACCGTCATCAGAACCCGAGCTAAAGCTGGCGCCACCTGGAGGCGCTGTACGGTCAGAAGTGACGTAGTTAAAGGTGCTATTCACTTTCAGCCCATTCGACAATTTGGTGGAAATACCCAAACCAAAGTTGTGCCTGGTATAAGTGCTTGTTTTTACAAAACCCTCCTCATCACGGTAGCCATAGTTGAAGTTCAAGGCAGTGCCCTCTGACAAACGGTTGGCAATATTCACAGAAGTTGCCGTAATTAAACCCGGATCGAAGAAGTTCTGCAGGTTGTCGTAAGGCTTATAAGCATATCTTGCCCCCTTATACTGCGGCAACACCGCATTTAATGCCGCACGGTCGTATGGGTGGCGAATCGTTCCATCTGCAGCTAGACCAGAGCCAAAAGCAGTCGGATTATTCATTGGAGCGCCCCAGTTGGAGAAAGCAGCCGAAGCGGCATTATGGAACCCGTTGCCATATGTGTCCTGATCGTCCGGTAAGGAAGCAATTTCGGTAGCAAACACTTGTTGATCAACGGTAATTTCCATTTTCTTGTTCAGGTTCTGGGTATTACCATTCTTGGTTGTGATCAAAATTACCCCGTTACGACCTGCTTCACCGTATAATACCGTTGCACTCAAGCCCTTCAAGACACTTACTTCCGCAATGTTGTTGGGGTCGAGGTCAAGGAAACGGCTGGATGCGCCAGCACCGTTATTATTGAAGTTTTGGTCGGCATTGGTATCTGAGTTGAATGGGACACCGTCCACAACAAACAAAGGCTGGTTGGTACCTGAAATAGAAGAATAACCACGAATGATCACGTTGGTACCCGAACCGGCAAGACCAGAGGTTTGGGTAATGTCCACCCCAGGCACTTTACCGCGCAATACGCGTGCTACATCCGCTTCCGGGCGAAGCTCGATGTCCTTGGTACCGAGTGTCGTGACCGCGTAACCCAAAGCCTTTTTTTCCTTGCGGATACCAAGACCGGTTACCACCACTTCGCTCAACTGCTCTGCAGCTTCTTGCATTGCCACGTCTATTGCGTTCGAGGCACCTACTGCCACCTCTTGCGTAGCAAAACCAGTGTAACTAAAGATAAGCGTGTTGCTGCCTTCCGGCAAGGAGATAGAGTAGTTACCATCAATGTCGGTAACGGTACCAGTAGTTGTACCTTTCACTAAAACGCTGGCACCGATGAGCGGCACGCCGTTAGTGTCGGTCACTTTACCACTGATCGTCCTCTGCGCCATGGTTGCGCCAATGGCAAAGAAGACCATTGTTAAAACTAGTGAGAGTTTTTTCATACTAATTCAATTTTGTTTTGCGAATAGAGTAAAACGAAATCAAAAATAATGCCTTTTGATGAATTTTACCTAACCTCCGTCCAACTTTTCTCAAATAGTCAGAATTGAAGATATTTTAATTGTACTGTAATTCATCGAAAATCAAGGGTTTTCACTATCGTTTTGGTTAAAAAATTTAACATTGAAAGTTCACTTCTATTTAACGAATGGTTTACAAAAAACGCTGCTCTGCCTTAGCCTATATTCAAAGATTCGAATGACCGATATCCCATTCCGCTGCCCCTACGCTATCGATCAAGCTAATAAAACTGTAACCAACTTCTTACAAAAGAAAAAGGAGAAAAGGCGTCATTTCCCTTTTCTCCCTTATTTGTCGTAAAAAAAACGATTTAATACGTTTACAAAGCGGTTTTGAAAAATTTTATTGGGTAACTTTGTCAGTACCCCTGGTTCTGCGCGAGATTCGGGTTGGCATTAATCTCCCGCAATGGAATCGGGAAAACCAGCTTCGGATCGTTGTAGGGCAAAGCGCCGACGCTTTGTTTATTGCGCTTCATGTCATGAATTCTGTGACCTTCGTGCGCCAGTTCGCGTCTTCTCTCCAGCAGAATTTCTTCCAGCGTCACGCTTGAAGCTGCCGGTAAACCCGCGCGGGTATGTACTGCATTATAATCCTCAAGTGGCGTAGCGCCTACGGCTGTGCTCAGGCGCTGGTTACATTCGGCGCGGGTGAGATACATCTCGGCATAGCGAATGATTCCTATGTTGCCAAACTGATTGTTCCACTTCCCGGAATAAATCACGCCGCCATTTGCCTCAAAGAAAAGCGCCAGACGAGCATCAGCCGGATCGTACAAATCCAGGTGCCCCGGTAAAATTTCTATGTCGCCGTCGCGACCACCAAAAGCTGGAATGGAGAAGAAGGTATTCATTGAATTGATACCATCCTGGGTCGTTATCTGAATCGCAAAAATATCTTCGGCAGAATTATCGTCGCGGTTGAAGACATTAGCGTAATTGGGCAGCAAATTGTAAATGCCGGAAGCAATCACGCGGTTGGCCGCATCGCGGGCATTGGCATAGTCGCCTTTTTGCAGATATACCCTCGCCAGTAACGCAGCAGCTGCGCCTTTACTGGCGCGCCACTCATTGTCTTCCGGCAGTTGCGCTTCCGCTTTGGTCAAATCACCGATGATCTGGTTGTACACTTCTTCGACGGTATTCCTGGCAACCTTGTTGTCATCAGAAATACCTCTGGTAGGCTCCAGTATCAACGGAACGCCGGATTGGTTGTTTGCTTGCCCGGCTTCGTAAGGCAATGCATAAAAACGCACCAGTTCAAAGTAAAGCATAGCGCGAATAAAAAGCGCCTCGCCTTCCACCGTCCCCCGATCATCTTCATTGACAACATCCAGCGCGCTCAATACATTATTGGCAATGTTGATCGCCTGATACGCTTCAAGCCATACTTCCTGTGCATCCAGATTAGCCGAAATCATAGCTTTGTTGAAAATATCGCCAGGACCTTCAAATGTACCCACCCAACGGATTTCACCGTCGCCTCCCAACAATTCTGAGTTGCGCAGGGTATTGCCACCAAAAACATCATCTATGCCCAGGGCGTCGTAAGCACCCACTAATACTGCTTTCACGTTGCTATCGCTATCAAGCGCAATATCTTCGCTGATGCTTTGGGCAGGCTGAAGCTCCAATTCATCTTCGCAGGCAGTGCCAACGAAAATCAGGGCAAATGCGAGCAGAAAATGCTTTATATGAATGTTTTTCATTTTTTTATTTTTTTCAGACTCCGAATATCCGCAGTTGCCGATTATTCGGTTTGTTTTTAAAATTAAAAAACTCATAACCAACTACTTAAAAACCCACATTCAAGCCAAAGGTGATGGTTCTTGGTTGTGGCGCCGAATAAAAATCAATACCAAAAGCGGTGTTGGTCACAAAATCATCCGAACTTACTTCCGGGTCCCAGCCTTCATAATCCGTGAACGTCAGCAAGTTTTGTCCCGTTGCATATACGCGCAGACGCGACAGTTTCAGACGGTTCAGCAAACTCTTCGGAAATTCATAAGCTAAAGTCGCTGTGCGCAAACGCAGGTAGGAGCCATCCGAAATATAGCGGCTGCTGCGTTCCTGATCGCCATTGCTGTAGCCAAGGCGCGCTTCCGGTATGTCGGTAATATCCCCTGGATTTTTCCAGCTTCTGAGCTGATCTTTGGTCTGATTGTCAAACCAACAGGCATTACAAGCCATAAACACATCGCCCCCAAGCTGAATTTCGTTGCCATATACCCCCTGGAAGGTCACATCCAGGCTGATGCCCTTGTAAGAAAACGTATTGGTAATACCGCCAATAAAATCGGGGTTAGGATCGCCAACCACCACAAAATTTGCTTCGTTGAAGTCATTGGTGGTTTCACGTCCACCACCTTCCGCGTTCACATACCAAAGCGCATCGCCGTTGGCTGGATCAACTCCGGCGTATTCTGCACCATAAAAGACGCCAATCGCCTCGCCTACTCGCACAACGTTGAAACCACCGTTGTCAATAATCTCCTGACCTGGCGCCAGGGCTTTCACTTCATTGATGTTGCGGGCAAAGTTGAAGCTGGTCGTCCACTTGAAATCACCGACCAGGTTATTGCTATTCAATTGAATTTCAACACCTTTATTCTCAATTTCACCCAAATTCTGAGTTTGCGTACGGAAACCGGAAGTACCTGGCACCGGCACGTCAAGTAGCAGGTCGGTCGTGTTTTTCACGTAGTAGTCCAATTCACCCGTCAGGCGGTCAGTAAACAATCCAAAATCCAAACCAATATCCGATTGTGCGGTTTTTTCCCACTCCAGATCAGGATTCGGAATTTGGGTAGGTTGCAAACCAGATTGCCCGTTGTAGCCTTCGGCATCAAACAAGCCAAGTGCGCTGAAATTACCAATTTCGGCATTACCGGTCAAGCCATAGCTGGCGCGGAGTTTTAAGAAACTCAATGTATTGTTGCCCTCCAGGAAAGATTCTTCGCTCAGCACCCAGCCCAATGAGGCTGCCGGGAAGAAACCAAAGCGATTGTTGGCGCCGAAGCGGGAAGAGCCATCCACCCGACCGCTAAGGGAAAGCAGATACTTCCGATCGAAGTTGTAATTCACACGAGCGAAGTAAGACAGGAAGCTAAACTCGTCAATGGTGGAAGTACCAAGGGCGATCTCAGCAGCGCTGGCAATGGTTTTCAGGTCATCTACCGGAAATTCCTGCCCTTCCACGCGGGCAATGTCCGTTTTTGATTTTTGAAACTCTGTACCAGCGGTCACGTCTATATTGTGCACAGATGCCAGTTCTATGCCATAATTCAGAAACAGTTTACTGGTGTAGTTTTGCACCTGGCTGTACAAAGAAGTACCATAACCATTGGTAGCGTCGCCGCCATCCGTACGACGCCCAAAGAAGGCGTTGTCTTTCAGGTTGTAAATGTCAATACCAATATCGCCATTGAGATACAAATTCTTGACCAATTCATAACGCACATAAGCGTTGGCGAGGGTTCTGAAAGAAGTCACATCCCGCTGCGCATCTTCCAAATCAATCAAACCGTTGTAATATGTTGTCACCGGACGATCGTACAACACGCCATCCTCATCCCGCGGCGGCGTGATCGGCGCCAACGCCACCATCTGCATCGGCGTGGAGAAAGCGTTATCACCCGAAACCTGACTAGTAAAAGTGCGCGACAAACTCATGTTGAAACCAAAGTTGAGCTTATCGTTCACTTCCTGATCGAGATTCAGGCGACCGCTCAGGCGCTCAAAGCCATTGCCCACCAGAATACCTTCCTGATTGCTCCAGGAAACACTGGTAAAAAACTTGGTCTTGTCGGTACCGCCGCGAGCTGAAAGCGTTGCCTGCGAAGACTGCGCCTGCCGGAACAATAAATCTTGCCAATCAGTATTGATCGAGCGGGTTTGCCAGCTATCGGAAAAACCGGAGTAGCGGTTGAAACGGCCGAGCACAAATTGCGTCCAGGAATTTGGATCATCGTAAGGCACGCCTTCCAAATCATCCGAGTTGTTGGCAGCTTCGGTAAAATAGGTGATAAATTCATCTGCGTTCAGGAATTCACGGCGATTGGTCTCGCGGCTGAAGCCGGTCTGCATATTCAAATCAATGATTGTTTTGCCGGCTTTACCTTTTTTGGTGGTGATCAGCACAACGCCATTGGCAGCCCGCGAGCCATAAATAGCTCCGGCAGAAGCATCTTTTAAAATTTCGATGGATTCGACGTCGTTGAAGTTGAGGTCAGCCAAGGGATTCAGCGCCGCACCGGAGAGGTTTTGCGATTCTACCGTCAGCGGGATACATCCACCACATATAGCGGTTGATTGCTTGCGCCAATGGAGGAAGAACCACGCACACGCACGCGCACCGCGCCGCCGGGTTTTCCGTTGCCGGCTTCAATAAATACCCCCGCAGAGCGCCCCTGCAATGCCTGTTCTACGCTTGGCACGGGCAAGGCTTCGATGTCCTCTCCCCCTACTTTGGAGATGTTGCCGGTCAAAGTGGATTTGATCTGAGTACCATAACCCACTACAATTACTTCTGATAACTGACTCACGCCAATTTGCAGAATAACATCCACTACATTGGAAGCGCCAATGGCAACTTCCTGTGTCTGATAGCCGGTATAACTCACCACCAGCACATCATTGCCCGCTGGCACGCTCATCGTGTAGTTACCCTCCAAATCCGTTATTGTACCAATGGTCGTGCCTTTTACCTGCACGGTAGCGCCAATCAACGGTTCTCCTTCATTGGAGGATACATTTCCACTGATTGTACGCTGTGCCAGTATGGTTCCCGTAAAAAGAACAAACATAGCAAGCGTGTACATCCATCTTTTCATGATTGAATCGAATTTTGTTAAATATGAGGCAATAAGAAATTATGAAAACAGAAGGATCAAACCTTTCTTTTTCCTGAAGGAATAGCAATATGACATGGAATTACGGTTGAATGTTGATTTAGGCTATCTAAAGTCGTTATTGATTTCTTTGCTTAAGAAAACGTTTCAAATTCAATTTTGCTGCCTGAAAACTGACTGAACACAATAAAACATTGCATAATCAGTGGATACTTTGGGCACTTGTAGCCTGTACCTCTCGCAAAGCCCAATGTTTGGCAGCATAAAATCACGTTCGGCACTCATGGAATACCGATGCCAATCTCTTGGATAATAGGCGCAATTTATTCTTTTTTGTTTATTGAACAGCTATCTTCGACGAACAATACCACCTGGAAACTCCCGATAGGTTTAAGTCGTTAAATTAAATAAAAAATGATTTCCAGATTCCAAGAACCGGCACAATTTACATCATAACAACAAATAAAAATGGCTCACAACAATACTTCTGAAACGGATGCACCTAAAAGAACGAGCCCGCTGCGGCTGATCCTTATTGGTATTGCATTATTTATTTTATTGTCAATTGCGCTGGAAACCTGCGGCATCCACATTGTGACAACTACTACTTCCGAAGAGAAACTTATTGACAAACCTCATTCGCCCGAACGCCGGGAACGCGATGTGCCGGAGGATTTGGAGATACCAGAAGAGTAAGCAAGAATTGACCGTTGCCCAATTTTCGATTGTCAACAAAAAAAATTCCTATCTTTCCCCAACAAAACCTGAAACCTGTATGGCAACGAATACCCGCTTTTCGTTTATCATTCTCACAGTATTATTTTTTCTGTGGGGCTTGCTTACGTCGCTCAATGACATTCTGGTGCCGCATCTCAAAGCCGCATTTGAGCTGAAGTACTGGCAGGCGCAGTTGGTGCAGTTCTTTTTCTTTGGTGCCTATTTTCTGATGAGCATTCCATCCGGAATTATCATTCGCAAAGTTGGCTATAAGCGGGGTATTGTCATTGGCTTAACGCTGATGGGCTTGGGTTGTTTGATTTTCTACCCGGCTTCGGTCGCAAAGATGTACGGCATATTCCTGTTGGCGTTGTTCGTACTGGCATCGGGCATCACCATTTTGCAGGTAGCCGCCAATCCTTATGTGGCAGTGCTCGGACCCGAAGAAACCGCCGCCAGTCGCCTGAATTTGTCGCAGGGCTTCAATTCGCTGGGGCACACGATCGCACCTTTGTTTGGCGCATGGCTGATTTTGGAAAATGTCGCAACGGTCAATGTAGAGCGCGTGCAGGGACCCTATATTTTTCTGGCGGTGACGCTAATGGTCATCGCTGCCGTTTTCAGTTTTTTGAAACTGCCGGAAATACAATACGAAAATCCAAGAACCGAAGGCTTTAATATTTTCAACTACCCGCATCTGGTACTCGGCGCGGTCGCCATTTTCTGTTATGTTGGCGCCGAAATCACCGTAGGCAGCTTTCTGGTAAGTTATTTCACTACCGACGCTTCTATTGCTTTGGATACAAAAACTGCGGGCAACCATGTCGCTTTTTACTGGGGCGGTGCAATGGTCGGGCGTTTTGTCGGCTCGATAGCACTGGATGATAAAATTGCACCGGAGCGGAAGACCTTGCTCATGGCATTGTTTCCGATGCTGGCAATGGTGATCGTTTATCTGGTGGTACAAGCCAAAGGGTTGGATGATTCTATGGCAATCGGCTTCGGGGCAATGTTGCTCTTGAACTATGCCGTTTTTCGCATTGCCAAAAAAACCTCGCCGGCGTTGCTGTCATTTTTTGCGATATGCAATATGATCTTGCTGATCATCACAATGATCACAGGCGGTACCGTTGCTCTCTGGACGGTGCTGGGCATTGGATTATTTAATTCCATTATGTGGTCAAATATTTTTACATTGGCAATCGCCAAACTTCAGCAATATACCAGCTATGGTTCGTCCCTGCTGGTGATGATGATTGCCGGAGGCGCTTTGATTCCTTTGATTCAGGGCGCAGTAGCAGATGCTACGGGTGTAAAATACTCCTATATTGTGCCGCTGATTGCCTATGGTTATCTTGTATTCTACGGATTAAAAGGCTATCAACCCAAAATTACATCATAACCTGTTTTTAAAATTTGCCGGATCGTGAGCAAAACATTGGAAATTTGCGTGGATTCTATTGCTTCTGCGCTACACGCGCAGGAAGGCGGAGCCAATCGCATCGAATTGTGTGAAAACCTGGCTCAGGGCGGCGTGACGCCCAGCGCCGG
>CAZQTF010000138.1:0-10462 GCA_964596135.1 uncultured Saprospiraceae bacterium
TCCAGCAGGTGTATGTGCAAGACCCCGATGGCTATTGGATTGAGATCAATGATGTAAAGAGGAAGTAAATATTTTTGATGTCATCATCAAATTCGGGAAGAAAATTATACGGTCTTTAATTCCTCTTTTTTTTGAATTCTCAGAAAAAATTCGGTTCTTGTATGGTAATTAATTTCTCAAAGCATGAGAATTGCTTCTGCATGGCTGCTGTTGTTGGTCGTGCTATCCAACTGGATAGGCGGCTTGCTTTGCTTTGAGATGAGTTATTATATTGAAATCCAGCGAGATATGAATGCGCTGGAGCAGGCAATCGCAGCGGAAATAAACCGCCAAACCGGCACAGAAAGCTCAGTACAACTTGAAACCGCCACGATCCCCAGAGGGAACATTTACAGCGACTTTTTCCTCTTTTCCCAGGCAATAAACGACGGTCAAACCATCTATTATACGCTTGAAAACAGCTCACAAATCATTGATTATGAGCAGATAACTCTTCCTCAAGAAAACCCTGTTTCCGATTCGGAGCAGGCAGTTTTGTTCAAGAGCCTCTTCCAGGAGTTTGTAATGCCACTCGAGGCATTGTCGGTTGCTCTTGTGGAAATTCCCGACCAATCCAGTTTTTATTTCGCCGACCGTCAGCCTCAGCCCTACTTTACGATCCTTACGCCTCCACCCGATCTGCAGGTCTAACTATTTTTCCTGTTTTTTATTCATTTTTTAAAAATCATTACCGGATGATATTGAATCATAATACGAGGCAATAACATCTGGCGATTGTATATTACCTAAAATCACAATTGATCATGAAAAATTTTATCATTTTCATCATAATATTCGTATGTATTATAACTTGCAATCAAATATCAATAGCTCAGGGGTGTGTGGCAGTTCGCAACATGAGCTGCTCCGGCGCTAACATGGGTAGCAGTCCCTCCGCGCTTTTTCAACAGGGGCAATGGCAGGCATCCGTCAATTACCGCTATTTCAAGTCTTTTCGGCATTTCCGGGGGCATGAGGAAGAAGCGAACCGCGTAGCCGAAGGCACCGAAGTGATCAATCATTTCAATTCTTTCGATCTGGGTTTGAGTTATGGCTTATCCGATCGTTGGTCGCTGTTGGTCACATTACCTATAACATTTAATGATCGCTCTTCATTATACGAACATTATGGAAATTCCGTTGAAGCCAATCCCGATCGGGCGCGTTTTCACGCGCAATCAGCGGGCATCGGCGATCTGCGCGTGGCAGCCAGCTACTGGCTGTTTGATCCGACGGCGCATCACAGCAGCAATATTGCGCTCGGTTTAGGCGTGAAAGCGCCCACCGGCAATGCCAATGTACAGGATGATTTTCACAAATTAAATGCCAATGGTCAGGATTACGTCATCCGGCAGGCGGTGGATCAATCCATTCAGCTTGGCGACGGCGGCTGGGGTGTAAATATTGAAGTGCAGGGTTTTCAATCTCTGTTTACCAATACGGCGCTTTATTTCAATGGGTTTTATTTATTTAATCCCAAAAATGTAAATAATACTTTGCGCAGAACAAACCTGGATGTAAATGACCCATTTAGCTACTTATCAGTTTCCGATCAGTATGTAGCTCGTTTGGGCGTTAGCTATTTCCCTTCGGGCAGCGTAGCGCTCAGTTTGGGCGGTCGAATTGAAGGAATTCCAGCGCATGATACTTTTGGTAAAGAAGAAGGTTTTCGGCGTCCGGGATATATCATTTCGGCGGAGCCAGGTATATCATACATGCATAATAAGTTGTTCTTTAATATAAATATTCCTGTCGCGCTGGTGCGCAATCGTACCAGAAATACGCAGGACATCATGACGGGGCGGCACGGTGATGCCGCTTTCGCCGATTATTTGATTAACGTAGGCATTGCTTACCGTTTTGGTAAAAAGAAAGAAGTCGTCTTTAAAAACTGGGAAGAGTTGAGTAAAGATTAGTGGACAGCTAAATGACTTTCGACTAAATAATTCTCGACTATCAAGAATAGGTTTGGTTATAAAAAGAGGCATCCCACCGTTAGTGTTGAATGCCTCTCCTTTTTATTTTACAATGATGTATTAATCGTCGTCGCCTTCCATTGCCTTTTCCACGCGGTCAAGCAGTTCGTTGAGGTGATTGCGCGACATAGCATCCTTCTGGCGGCCGATGCCGGTTCTGATTTCCCGTTGCAGATTTTCCAGCGTAGCGCGCGTCATGGCTTGGATGTCGGTTTGCGCATATTGCGCATCCTGATTTTTCATCCATTCTGCCATCTTATCCACATAAGCGCGCTGCAAATTACGACGGAACGGATCAATCGTGGCTCCGGTACGCAACTCACTGAAAATGCCGTTTTTGGTGTCATTATACAAACTCGCCATCGTGTACACCTTAGTAGTGCCGTGCAATGCCTCAGCTTCGATCATGCGCTTCAGGCTGGCGCCCTCGAAGATGATATTGAGCGCCGAAACCTGTGCTGAGCGGAGGCGATCCATCATACCATCCGATTCGATGCGCTGGAGGATATTGTTATCCAGCATCCAGGTTGGTGTTTTGAACAATTGCTCATTCAGGAATGCTACGGCGCGTTGTTGTTTTTCTTTTTCCACAGGAGTGTACACAACGCCCACTTCATCGGTTGTTTTGTCGTATTCATATACACCGCCTACGTTGCCGGCTACATGCCCCATATAACGACGATATTGCCCGACTACCTGACCGTATAATTCTTCCAGGTTGCTGTAGTCCTTGCCATCTTCTTTCGTCCATTCGATGAGTTTTGGCACAATACGCTTTAAATTTTTAATACCTAACTCACTGGCAATCACTGCATCGTGTCCTACATCTTCCGTTTGAGCGGTGGGATCAATGATTCTACCCTGCTGTTGACCGTAGCGATAAATCGGCTGATCAGCTTTCTCCTTGATCCATTGATTCAGTGTAGTACGCTCGGCATCCGGGGAATTGGCTCCCGGCACCAGTTTGTAGCCATATTGAATAGACCACAGGTCGTAAGGACCAATTTTTGCAAACAAACCTGCACCTTTATCCTCCGGTTGCGCCACATAGTTGAAACGTGCATAATCCATGATCGAAGGGGCTACCCCCATACGTTGTACAAAGCCTGGAGCACGCAGCGAATCTACATGATAGTTGGGGCTGGCACCCATGTTATGCGGCAACCCCAACGTGTGCCCCACCTCGTGCGCTGCTACAAAGCGGATGAGTTCGCCCATCAGTTCGTCCTTGAATTTCACACCACGAGCTTCAGGATTGACGGCTGCGGTTTGTACAAAGAACCAGTTGCGTAATAAATTCATGACATTATGATACCACATGATATCGCTTTCCAGAATCTCGCCAGTGCGGGGATCGTGTACGTGTGGACCCTGAGCATTTTGAATGTCGGTAGAAATATAACGAACCACTGAATAGCGCACATCTTCGGGGCTCCAATCGGGATCTTCTTCCGGCGAGGGCGGATCTTTTGCCAAAATCGCATTTTTAAAACCGGCTGCTTCAAACGCTACCTGCCAGTCTTCGATACCTTGTTTTATAAAAGGACGCCATTTTTCTGGGGTTGCCGGGTCAATATAATAAACAATCGGCTTGATCGGCTCCACCAGTTCGCCGCGTGCGTAAGCCGCAGGATCCTTAGGCTCCAGGCGCCAGCGCGTGATAAAGCGCTGCTGGGCAGCTTTTTGCTCATCAAGGCTGTAATTGGTCTGTCGAATCGAGAAATACCCTACCCGATCATCATAATAACGCGGTTGCATCGGTTTTTCCGGCAACAGGATAAACGACTGGTTCATTTCTACCGAAAGCGTTCCAGTGATCTGATTATCAGGCAATTTATCGCCATTAAACGTCAACACGTGGCGTACTTCCACGTTTTGCGGAAAGCTTTTGATCGAATTGATAAAGCTGCGCGATTTATCTAAGCTTTTGATGGAAAATTCTCGGCGTTGTGTACTTGTCAACGGACCAATCATCTCTACATCGCTGGTGAACAGGTTAGACACCTCAAATACCACCGTGGAAGAATCCTTGCCAAAAGCAGCAATATCAAAGGTCATAATCACCGGCTCAAAGTTGTTATTTTTCACAGAGATGTAAATCGGATCCTCTGGATTAGCTACGCTGCTATACGAAACCGAGCGCAGCAATACTTTGTCATCCTTGGTTTGCCAACGAATCACCTGCTCCGGGCGCGATTCGGTACCGGCACCGCCAAAGTTGAGGTTTTTTACAAACCCGGAAATGCGGCTCACCACAAGAATTTCCTTTTCCAGTACATCTTTCGGAATTTCAAAATAATAGTTCGTTCCTACTTTGTGCACCGTGAAAAAACCCGCATCGGTAATAGCGTCTTCGGTGATCACATCTTTGTAGGGCTTGATCTTACCATTATTTTTCTTGGGTTCGGGCTTCTTCTCAGCGGTCGGCTGAGGGGCGGGTGTCGGCGGCGTTGGCGTCTGTGTCGTTGGAGCAGTCGTTTTACATGCCAACATCCCCAGAAACAGTGCGAGGAATAGTAGTCTATACATAAGTAAAATAAATTTTGTGAGTGTTTGGAAATTGATGTTACTAATGCAAAATATCTACAATCTAACTTTGGACAAAAGGAATAGTTTGTTTTTTCCGCAGCGAAAGCGATCGTATCTCACTTTAGTGATAAAAGAAGAAAGCCCCGAAGAAGGGCTTTCTTAAAAAAGGAATCGTTTTTATCAACATCAAAGCTGATTAATCTTCCTCTTCCTCCGCTTTCAACATCACAAAGGCACTATGGCGAGGGGCAGGCATTACCGCATGTTCACCGCGTACTGTTTTCCAGATGATTTCGCTGAAAATATCATCCGGCGCCTGGTCTTCTTTATCCAGATTCAGTTCATATGAAAGTCGGGAAAGCCTCGTATTTACTGGGTTTAGTTGATTTAAATCTACCTGATTGGGGCGGGCTTTAAAAGGCGTCAAATCAACTTCGTACGTGAAGCAGGCATGCATCGGGGTAGCACCGGCGTCAAACTGGCTCATCGGTGGCAGCCCCAGAATCAATTCGATCGTGCGAAGCATCCCAGAAGTAGAATACATTGTGCTTTCTATATGTTTACGTTTGGCATAAGGGCTAACCACCAACGCAATCGAACGGTGTGCATCCACGTGATCGGGCCCGTTTTGCGCATCATCTTCCAACACAAAAATAGCGGTTTCTTTCCAAATCGGACTTCTGGAAATATGCTCGACAAACATCCCCACTGCCAGGTCATTATCTGCTACCATTGCTGCGGGGGTTGGCACACCGCCTCTGGCGCCGGCGGTGTGGTCGTTTCCGAAGCGAACCGTATTGAAACGCGGCAACGCATTGATAGCTATAAGCGAATCAAAATCCGCTTTCCAGCGATTGAAACGAAGCGTGTCTTTAATCGAAAGGTCGTATCCGGGAAAATTGGGCGCGGTGTGCCCTTTCAGCGATTCAAGATATGTCTCATTCAGATTGGAAAACTCGCCATAAGTGCGGTAGCTTACGCCCGCCCTTTTGCAATAGTCCCAAATAAAGCCGCCACGCGGATAAGCAATTTTCCGGCTGCCTTCATAGTCGTACGTTCCACCACGACCACCATATGACGTAGGCCATGTTTTTTCTACGTAATCATTGGCGTAAGCCGCCATTGACCAATTGTGCCCATCGGCGCTCACCTCGGCATCTACATAGAAATTATCCAGCAAGACAAACTCCCGTGCCAGCGCGTGTTGATTGGGGGTAATGCTATCAGGGAAAAGACAAAGGGAAGGATCGCCGTTGCCTTCGGCAAGATCGCCAAAAACCTGATCGTACGTGCGATTTTCCTTAATGACATAAAAAACGTACTTGATCGGGCTGCGATCGCCAACCTTGCGCGGAATGGGATTCCCTTTTTCAGCATGCGCTTGTTTTTCCTTGTCTTTGGAATAAGGCGTATTCCTATAAACTAATTGCGTGTAAGTTGCCAGCGTATTTTGGTCGGGTATATCAATAATCGAAAGGGAACCTTTAAACAAACCGCCAATATATTCGGTCTCCGCGGTGCGACGGCTGTAAGGATTTGGTCCTCTCGGATTCGGCTTGGATACAAAGCCTTTGCCATTCGCTACAAAAATGCGATTCCCGACTACTTTCACATTGGTCGGATACCAGCCGGTTGGGATGAAGCCCATCGAACGAGCCTCTCCGACTTCTTCTACATTGAAAACCGCGAGGCAGTTATTATCGGCATTCGCCACAAACAACATTTTTTCATCCTCCGACAGTGCTACGCCGTTGGTGGTGCTGCCGGTCGGCGAATTGGGATAAAGCGAAGCTACAATACTCTGCACAACTTTATTTTGTTGCAGGTCAATCACCGCTACCGAATTGTCATCGGCGCAGGCAACGTAGAGCAAGCGACCATTTTGGGTGATGGTCATGTCATTCGGATGCAAATCTACTTTGATCTTATTGCGGATGGTACCGGCTGCAATATCATAAATGGCAATTGCCGCGCCGCCCCACAATGAAATATACAAAGAAGTTTGATCCGGCGAAAGCAGACAGGTATAAGCTTCATGCCCCAGTGCCAGCTTTTGCTTTACGCTTTTGTCACGCAAATTAAGGACGTACAACGAGCTATCTTCTTTGGTGACCACATACATTTGCTGACGCGCTTCATCCAAAGCGATCCCAGCCGGAGAAATCTTGGTAGGCCAAGGCGTGCCAAGCACAATCGAATCGCGCTGGCTCAAGGTATCTGCCGCAATTTGATAAACTCGAATCATATTGTCATTTCCGCCGGAAGCGTAAACGGTTTTGCCGTCACTGCTCATCGCCAGGCCGAGCCAGGATTTTGGGATGGTGATTTCGTCCAGAATAGCCGAGTTAGCGACGTCCACCAGCGTCAGTTGCTGCGTACTTTGACCATTGTTGGTTACCACCATTCGCTGGCGATCTTTGGATACCACCATATTCAAAGGCAAATCTCCGAGCGGCAGGTTATCGCCTACCGGCGTTAGCGACCAGCCGTTGGGTAGCAGCACCCGATTTTTATTCAAAGCTTGGTAAGCTACGCCGTATTCAGTCGTTTTTTTGTTGCAGGCGAAAAGAGCTACAACAAGCAAGGATAATAAAAGTATTTTTTTCATGGCAAAGGGATTGATTCGGCTCGAAATTACAAGATGTGTGTCAGAATCACGCTTTATTGTATGTAAAAGAAATGTGAAGTTGTGCAAAGGCACAAAAGTCAGCATGCACTTGTACAACCAATGAACTGCCTTTGCTCTCCAATTTTATTTCGCTTCCAGGTCGCCTGACTCCTTCGGTACTACTTTGCCGCGCCGTTTTTTGAGCCACTCGTGCAATGCCGCATAAATTGCCGGAAGAATAGAAATAAAAATAATGAATAAAATGACAATGGAGAAATTGTTTTTGATAATTGAAATGCCGCCAAAGAAATAGCCTGCCAAGGTGATTGGAATCACCCATAGCAAAGCGCCAATCACATTATAGGAGAAAAAAGTGCGGTAGGACATGTGCCCAAGCCCAGCTACAAAAGGTGCAAATGTGCGGACAATCGGCACAAAGCGCGCCAGAATGATAGTCTTTCCGCCGTGTTTTTCGTAGAATTCATGTGTTTTATCAATATGCGATTGCCGGATAATTGGTCGTTTCATCGCCAGAATTCTGTCACCGACTGTCTTGCCGATAAAATAATTCACCGAATCTCCCAGCACTGCGGCAACAATCAGCATACCGATCATCACCCAAATGGGTAAAGATTCCGGTGCCTGAGCTGCCAGGGCTCCTGCTGCAAACAACAAAGAATCACCCGGCAAAAAAGGCGTCACCACCAACCCGGTTTCACAAAAAATAATTAGGAAGAGGATGAGTAGTGTCCAAAAGCCGTACTGTTGCACCAGTTCTGCCAAATGCTCGTCAATATGTAGAATGAAGTCAATCAGAAATTGCATGGTTTGATTGGTTATTCGGTTATCACAACACCAATAAAAGCGCAAAGATAGACAATAAATTAAAAGACGAAACTGGAAGCAGAAATCTCTTGTAGCCAAGTTTCCAGGGATCGTTTACGTCGCCTAGTTTGCAAATGTTTTAGAAATTTTGTTAATATTGCGTTAATCGAGAAAAAAAATTCAAAAACATTTCTTTTTTTCAAATTATTGCTTTTATCTTTGGGAAAGTTTTAATCAAACGCGCATTTAAACACTATTTTCTAATCCAAAACTATTTGTCTATCGGTTGTAACTTCTACACTAAATAATTAAGAATCAATCCCATAACGCTAAAATTATTTAGTTATGCAAGTTACGCCGTTGAACGACCAACAGCTCATCGCACTTTATCTGGAAGGTGACGAACGCGCATTCGAAACGCTCCTGAACCGCCACCAGCAAAAGATCTACACTTCCATTTATTTGTTCGTCAAGGATCAAAGCCTTGCGGAAGACATCTTCCAGGAGGTTTTTATCAAAATTATTGACACCCTGCGCAAAGGCAAGTACAACCACGAAGGCAAATTCCTGCAGTGGGCAATGCGCATCGCCTACAATATGTGCGTGGATTACTTCCGCCGCACCAAGCGCCGTCCGCAGGTTTCTCCAACTGAAACATTCGATATTTTCGATATACTCCAAGTTTCGGATGACAATGCCGAGCAAGGCATCATTCGCAGCCAGACACACGACAGGCTCCGCCAACTGGTGGATCAGCTTCCTCCGGAACAGCGCGAAGTTGTTATCCTGCGCCACTACGCTGATATGAGCTTCAAGGAAATCGCGAAGCTTACCCGTGTGAGCATCAATACGGCGCTGGGTCGTATGCGCTACGCGCTGATCAATATCCGCAAAATGGTGGAGGAGAAAGAAGTGATTCTTCAGTAGTAAAAATATTTCCCTCAGGAGGGCTGCCGCATTTGATTATATGGCCAGCCCTCCCTTGGTTTTTAGCCCCTCGCTTTCTTCGCAAATTCCTTTGCAAAATAGGTAATAATTACATCTGCGCCTGCCCGTCGAATGCTCAGCAGCGTTTCAGGCATCGCCTTATCAAAATCGAGCCAGCCATTGCGCGCCGCCGCCAGTAGCATCGCACATTCGCCGCTCACATGGTACGCCGCAATCGGCAACTCGTAGTTTTCTTTCAGCAGGTGGATGATGTCCAGATAATTTAATGCCGGTTTGACCATCAGGAAATCCGCGCCCTCCGCCACGTCCAAGTCCGCTTCGATCAATGCCTCGCGCTTATTGGCAGGGTTCATTTGATATGTTTTTTTATCATTGGGTACATCGTCCAAATTTTTTGGCGCGGAATCCAACGCCTCCCGGAAGGGTCCATAGAAAGCACTGGCATACTTTGCTGTATATGACATGATACCGGTGTCGGCAAAACCCGCTTCATCGAGCGCCTCGCGTATAACGCCCACACGACCATCCATCATATCCGACGGACCCAGAATATCAAAGCCTGCTTGCGCCTGGGCGACCGCCATTTTCGCCAAAATTGGCAAGGTTTCGTCGTTTTGGATTTTACCGGCATGCACATAGCCATCGTGCCCATCCGAATTGTACGGATCCATAGCCACATCGCTGATCAGGCAGGCTTCGGGGAAGTGCTTTTTGATTACAGTGGCTGTTTTCAGGTAAAAATTCCGGGGATCATAGCTGTACGTCGCTTTTTTGTCTTTGAGCGCATCCGCTACCGCCGGAAACATAATAAAATTGGTAATACCAAGGTTCAGGCATTCTTCCACTTCTTGTAAAACCAGATCCGGCGAGAACCGAAAGGTGCCCGGTAACGAACTTACTTCATCCTTGATGCGTTGCCCGTCTGCCAGAAAAAGGGGCTGCACTAAATGATCTATGGTGAGATGGGTTTCCTGCACCATGCCGCGTACTGCGGCAGAAATGCGATTTCTTCGAGGTCTTCTTATAATCATTATGCTTTATGCTAAAATTTTAAAAATTGGTGACCGTAAAATGTAAAATTAGGCAGTCCGCTTTTACATTTTTTATTTTACATTTTGAGTTTGCTTCTTTTTCGGAACCGGATCGTACCCGTGCCCGCCCCAGGGATGGCAGCGCCCGATGCGTTTTAAGCCCAACCATACGCCTTTCAGTGGTCCCCACTCTTCGATCGCTTCGATCATATAATGCGAGCACGTTGGTGTGTAGCGACAACTTGGCGGCAGTAGCGGCGAAATTGCCAGTTGGTAAAAACGTACCGGCAGAATGAATATTTGCTTGAGTAATTTATAAAAGCTCATGTTTTTTGCAGTTTTCGATGTGTAAACGCAACTAATGTAACCCGGAAGAAAACATTTTTGCTAACCAAAAAGATGGGTAGATCGGAATTTTTACATAGAAATGAGAAATGCAAATACATGAGCTTTCCCCTAAAAGAATGAGACATCATTATTTTGTGCGCACATTCCTGCAACTACCC
>CAZQTF010000139.1:0-10233 GCA_964596135.1 uncultured Saprospiraceae bacterium
GCGGGCGTATTCAACTGGTCTTTGCGCACCGCGTAGCCCGCAGCATTGATGGAATAATCATCGGGATTTGTGTTTTCCATGCTCGCCAACTGACTGAGTTCCGTAGCAAACACCTCGCCAACCATAGTGCCCAAAGGCTGACCGGCTTCCATCAGAAACAACGCAGATTGTTGCAAACCGGGTCCGGTAACGTAAGCAGGCACATCGAGTTGTGTAATATTTTGCTCCACTCTTTCAAAAGAGGTAAATAAATTCCAGCGAAAGTCTGCTATTTTTATACCAAACAAGCGCTTAAAATCTGTATTTAGCCCGGCTTCAAATACCTTCGCTTCTACCGTGCCGGCATTGCGCCATTGCCCTTTAAATCCGGCAGCAGCAGTGAGCGGCACAAGCAGTATCTGATCTTCGGTTGTAATTTGCGAATAATTAAATTCCAAGTTAAAAGCTTTAGCAAAAGCAATATCTATACCAATTTCATTTTCAATAGAATAAGCAGGCTTAAGGGCATCGTTACCCAGGGTATTTTTGGAAGTGACACCATTGATGAGTTCAAAAGTTTCAAAACGTTGTTCATAAGTCGGGCGGATGCCGGAAGTTCCGCGCGAAGCCCGGAGCTTGAGTTCCTGGATGCCTTTGATTCGGATGTCTTCCGAGAGGCGATAGGCGGCGCTGGCGCGGTAATAATTCGCCCAACGATTCTCCGCGCCAAACAACGACGTGCCTTCGCGGCGAATCAACCCACTGAAAATAAATTTTTGCTTGTAATCTGCGTCGCCGATCAAAAAGCCGCTGTACCCAACTACATCCTGGGCTTCGGAAGCCACGAACACATTGTTGCGAGCGTTGTCCAAAGAATGAATGCCGCTCACGGCAAGGTTTTCACCAATAACATCGTTGAAACGGGTAGTAAAATCTTCATACAAAAAGCTGGCGCGAAGCGCGGTGTTGAATCCATCGAACGATCGTCGAAAAACAGCCTCTGCTCTGGAGGTAAAGTAATTGCTTTGGCGATTGCTGCGCTGAATGCCGCCCCCGGCGCTGTTTTGCACGCCAGCAGTCACCTGTGTGCCAAAAAATCCTGGCGTATTGGTACTCAAAAAACCTTTCTCAACAAAATGCTCATAATCGTTCGTAGCGCGATCCAGCGCAGCGTTGTAGCTGAAAGTCAGCCATTCATTGGCATAAAAATGAGCGGTAAAATTGCCTAAAAGGCGCGTCCGGTCTATGGTTTGACTGGTATTGTTGCGATTGTACAATGGATTGGTAATGCCAAAGCCGGTGTTGTCAATATCCCAGTCGAAAGGTTGCCCGCTTTCTTCGTTGGCAGAAGTCAGATCATACATCGGCGTGAGAAACAGTACGTTGGCGAGATAACTTCGCGGACCATTAGAAACAGGCTCCAGCCAATCCTGCTCAGAAAAAGCATACATCGAACTGAGCTGCAAATCCAGTTTTTGACTCACCAAATGGTCGGCGTTTGCGCGGAATACGTGGCGGGTATAGCCGTCAAAACCTTGCAGAATACCCTGATCCTGAAAGCGTTGCACCGAAGCAAGGTAATTAGTCTGATCCGATTTGCCTTCTACGACAAGGTAATGCGACTGGAAAGTACCGCGTTGAAACAGAATATCGTTCTGATAATCCTGGAGATTAGGCAGTGGCGTGGAAAAAATTTCTTCCGGAGTGGGGTCGCCCAGCACCGGCTGCGGGCCTTCAGCTTGAAGAATCTCCCGATTGGTAAATTCGTTAAGATTGAGCATTTTCAAGGCTTCTGAGGCGCCGATCTCCGTGCGGTAGGTGACTTTTGTTTCGCCGACGCTGAGGTTCCTGCCCCGCCGGGTGAAAATCTGAAGAACGCCGTTAGCCGCCTGCGAACCATAGATAGACGTACCTGCCGAGCCTTTCAGCACTTCTACCCGTTCGACGTCCTCAGCATTTAAATCCTGAAGATTGCCGGTGATAAAAATGCCATCCACGATCAGCAAAGGCTGTTGACCATTCGCGATAGAATTTGCCGAACGCACCTGAAAATAAGCACTTTGACCAGGTTGCCCGCCAACCTGATTGACCCGAAATCCCGGGATTTTGCCTTGCAAACCGGAACCCAAATTGGGCGAAGGCACCGTATTCAAAGCTTCCTGCTCGATATGCCCGACAGAATAACTCATCACCTTCGGCGAGCGCCCAACGGCAGTGCCCGTGACAATGATTTCTTCCAACTCTGCCGTTTCCGGCAAAAGCGTCACGTTGATCTCCTCACGCCCATTCACGCGAATCGCTTGCGATTTGAACCCCGTATAAGAAAATACTAATGTATCGCTGGCGTGAGTGGAAAAAAAATTTTGTCGCACTTCGATGCGGTAATAACCATCCTGATTGGTAGTGGCGCCATTGCCGCCGCCTTTGAGCAAAATATTTACACCCTCCAGCGGAATACGGGTATCTGCCGTGATGACCCGACCTTTTACAAACATGCCTTGCGCTGCGAGCTGAAAAGAAAAGAAAAAGCTGTAAAGAAGAAATATAGCCGGTTTTGAATAACATACCATAGGCAATACTCCTGTTTTCCAATACAGCGTTTGGGGTTTGTAAAGTTTCTTCATAGTATCTGTTTGTAACTTAATAAAAGCGTGAATGAGCAATCATTTACATGATTTTTCACTCATTCATCTACGCTCCCGGTTAATTTTGTGAAGCGACTTTTACTTCGATTGCTTTTTCTAAAGGGGCTGCCAAACAACCCCAATTAGAGTTGGCTTTGCGCACCAGCACCATGTATTTCCCGGCATGGTAGGGCGTAATGTCCAGATCAAATCGCGGTTCTTTCTGCAATTCTTCGGTGCCGGGGGCGATCACCCATTCACCGGCGCCTTCGGGTTGCAAATAAAGCGTATAACGGTAATCGTTGTCTGTAAAATCGTATTGAATGGTCAGTTTCTTGCCGACTTCGGCGGGCTTGTCACCAACTAAAAGCATTTCTCGCTGATATTTGCAAGGTTGATAATTTTCAATCGGGTTTTCTGGTTTAGCATAAGAAAATCCAGCCGGAGGCATGCCTCTGGCAACCAGATCACCGCTGACTTCGCCAGTGGTCGTATTGGTTTCTTTTTTAACGACCACCGGATCGCTCTTTTGCGGATTCAAACGGTCGCGGTACGCCAGAATCTCTTCAATGCCGTACTTGGGTCCTTCACCGAGCACATAAGCTGCCTTGCGGCTGCCGTTGGTCGTATTTACCACAATTTCAATATAACGATCCGTTGGAAGCATTTCCGGGAGCAATTCTTTGATCACCGAGCCGCGCTTGCTGCCGTCCACCAGGATTCTCAGGCGATCCGGCGTTTCACCTGCCCAAATTGAATATTTGCAACCTTCAGTTTGGCAACAACGTGGATTGAGCCAGGAAATATAAAGTGGTTTATCCGGTTGCCCCGACATATACACGAGGCTTAATTCCTGAATCTGCGTGCAGTTTGGGTCGCTGGCGCTTACACTGATCGTTTCTATATCCTGCATCATGGCAGGTGTTTCAAACAGTTCTTCCTTGCTGAAAGACTCTGGCATCGTACGATCGGCAGGAGCCGCATAGTTTGGGTTTGGGTTTTGATTTGGAACCGGAACCGTTTTTGCTGCCATATCGCCAGGGTTGCCTGCTTTGATCCAGAATGATCCCATTGGAAAGGCATCCTGATTACTGCTGGGTTTTATGTAACTGATCACCTGCAAAGTCTGGATATTTCGATTCAGGTCGCGCTCGTCGAGCACGATCTCAAAAGGTGCAATGGCGCCAGCAATAAGCCGCAGTGGCGGTGCGGCAATGTCGCGATAACCCGGATGCACGTAACGCACTTCGGCGATTGGATTCAAAGCCCCACAGGGCGAGCCTGCCAACAGTTCCACCGTACCACGAATGACATTGTCATAAAGTGCAGCTCTTGCCCTTACCGCACAAGTATCGGGCAGCCCGACATTCATAAAGTTGACAGGATTATCCGGTAAAGTCAAATCAGAAGTGCCCAGCTCTTTGGTTACGCTACGATCAGCAATGGGAACAGCCACACTTAAATTGTGTACAACCGGAGTCGAGCAGTTTTTGCCACGCGCTACTACTCGCACATAATATACCCCCGGACGCACGGCGCATAGTGGTTCTATGCGTGGCGCATTACCCGATGCAGCTTGCATCTTGCCATCATAGCGCAGAGGTTGCCAGTTTTCCTGCACGTTGGCATTGCGTACTTCTACACTAAATTCCCAATTGGACTGCTCACAATTCACGCATTGAATCAGAATCGCCGGGCGATCTTCAACGCTGCAATATCCATTGCTTTCCAATTGAACGAACAAATTGGGATTCTGACAAGGATTGGCGACATTTTTATTTTGCGGCTCTCCGGATTTGCGCGTCATTTCGTCCCGTGTTGCCAGTGTTGGCTGATTATCACCGATATACTCGTACCGATAGCTTCCAACTAATACCTGGCTTTCAAACTTGAAAGAAACCAGTGTAGTTGTTTTATAATCAATACCAAACGAATAGAAATTTCCATTACGCAATCCACTGATCAGCACCGTATCCTGCTGGCGATTACCTGTCATCTGCAAGCCGCGCACCAGTGTGCTGACGCCGCCACCCGACAGGCTAGCCCCCTGATCCTTCATCCAGACTGAAGCTTCAATCGAATTCACTTTACTATGGGTGAAATAAAACACCAGTTTTACTACACCTTCCTGCCCGGTTGGCAAGATATTGGCAAAAAATGCAGGGGTTTCTTTATCAAACAATCCTTTGATCTGGCCGAAAACTTGTGTAACATCCAAAAGTCCGGCAATCAGCAGTAAAAAACAGGTAATCCTTTTTTTCATGTATAAAATATTTTGATTGAATGCAATAACGCAATTTGCAACAAAATTGATTCATTGGCAAGATTGCACCTTGCACAAAACAGAAGATAGTTTGCTAAAATAATCGGTCGTGGTTTGTTGGTGTTTGTTCGTTTTCACTTCAAAAACGGCGGAAAACGCACACAAATTAGGGATCAGGCGATGAGATTGTGACCGGATTTACCCGACGGTCGGATTTGTTCTAGCGAGCGCGTCATTCAGCGGGTAGCTCCCGGTTGGTAGATAGTCGTTGAAATAGCCGATTTCACCCGCCAATCAAACTGGCTCAAAAATAGAACAAATATTGACCAATCAAACAAAAACAATCGGTTTTAACAGCTAAAATCACAGGCTTTCGTACCTTTTGTTTGCAAGCTGACCATCCATGGACAAAAAATGCGATTTTGTTGACACGATACGGCTAAAAAGTCTTACTTTTACCGTCATCTACGATCATAATCTCCAACTGCCTGCACCACTTAATGACCCTCACTACTTACCCGCAGGTCAAAATACTTTCGGACGACACCAACTTCAAACCGTTTGTTGCTGCGGGCGAGCAATATTGCTCAAGCAACCTGTAAACGTAAAAGTCAAGCGTATGCGTACACAAATACAAGAATTCTTTATATTTTTTATAAAATTTGATTAGCGCTTGAAAATCAATACAAAGCAAAAAAAGTTACAGACAGTGCGTACGAACATGAGGGAACAACGACACCAAATGACACGAACACACCAGATTCATTTGATAAACAGGCAGCTTCTGGAGGGTAAAAGCGCATTGTTAAACACCTATAGGTACGTTTTGGCAATGTTATTTATTGCTTGTTTCGTACAAAAAATCGAAGCCCAAGCGATCATTCGCCTGGAAAATTGTGGCTTTTCCTACATCGATCCTCAGAATGCTAATCTCAGCAATATTCCTACTCGCGACTCAATGGTCTTTACGCAGTTTTTTACAGAAGACAGCCTGCTCAAAGCTTTTTACGTAGATATCAATGCTTTTGGCGGGCAACAGGTGGATCGCACCCAAGTTTTTGCAATACTCCCCGATAGCAGCAAACTTCTGCTGGGCGAATTGGCTTTCGGCAATTGCACCGATTGCGTGGAAGGCTTTGCACTGATGTATGACGGTGTTTTGGAGACACAGCAAGTAAGCACCCGTCAGCAAATGGATATGTGGCTGCAAGGTTTTGCCCAACCGCCGTTCAAACTCACCGGCAACCTGCAAACGCTGCGAGGCGTAGGGCGCATCAGTGGGCGCATTCCGTTCTGCGCGATCGGCTGGCAGGTAGAATACAGCGTTTTTAATACACCCAACAACTCTTCGACTGAGTTTTCCACGCACATTCTTTGCCCGAAGGCAATTGCCAGTTGCCCGATTGCCATGAGCGCACGACTCGATTGCCCAAATGACAGTCTATATTTGCGTGCCGTTTTGCCTTCGGAATGTTTTTCAAACGCAACTACCGTCATCTGGACAAACCAGCGTGGCTTCATTGCCAGCACGCCAGAAACAGCACTTAGTTTGAACGGAAACATGGGCATGTACTACCTCGCGGTAGAGGATGCCGGCTGCGTCAAAACCGATTCGATTTGGGTGGAAAATCCACCATTTACAAGCGCTGGAAGCGATGTGGAAGTCTGTGTCGGTGAAGCGATCTCGCTGGTGGGCACCGGCGGAATGCGCCATTACTGGGAAATGCCTTCCGGACAAACGGTGAACGATTCGTTGTTGCTTTTCGCCAACAGCCAATCCGATCAAAGCGGAGCGTACATTCTCCACGCGTTCGATGCTATCGGCTGCGAAGATACCGACACCTTGCAGGTGATCGTGCATACGCCCCCGGAACCAGTAGTATTTTTTGAAACGCCTTGTCTTGGCGACACCTTGACGCTCCAGGTTTTAAACGATAGTGCTTTCTCACAAATCAGTTGGGCGAGTCCCCAGGGCATACTGCTGGATCCACCGCAAGTGCTGAATTTTCAGACCTCGGATGCCGGCGATTACAGCCTGACAGGTACAGATGTATTCGGCTGCAACATTCAAAAAACGATTTTGGTCAACGGTAATGCACCGCCCGAACTGCAAATAGCCATCGAGGAAAATTGCGACAGCACCCGCGCGTATCTTGCTCCGGAAAGTTACCAGTTCTCATGGGAAAACGGTGCCAGCGGCAACGTCTTTGCATCAGCAAGCGGTGGCACCTATACGGTGACAGTCACTGATCCGACTGGTTGTGCCTCCATTGCTACGATCGAATTGCCCGAGCCCCGTGGTCCTGGCGTGGACGTCAAGGTTACTCAACCTTTTTGCCCGGGTGATCCGGGCGCCATTGAAATTGTTGCCGATAATCCCGATCGTCCTTTGATTTTTTCGATTGACGGTGGCGCCACTTATTCTTTGGAAACTCAATTTAAAAATTTGCCTTACGGCGAATATCACCTCGTGATTCAGGATGCGCTGGGTTGCGAACAAAGCGTCCCGGTGCAGATCATTGCGCCTGATTCGATGGGTGTTTCACTCAACATTGACTCGCTGGAAGTGCGTCCGGGTGCGCCCGTTCGGCTGGAAGCAACGGCAGTTGGCAATATTCAACTCTATCAATGGTTGCCGCAGGAAATTGATACCGGCGCGCCGGTCGCCGAATTTGAAGCCAAAGACAACCTAAACGTGCGGCTAATCGTGGAGGACACCCGCGGCTGCCGCGCTACCGATGGTTTTTTTCTGCGCATCGTGCTGGGGGAAATTTTTGCACCCAATGCTTTTTCTCCCAATGATGATGGCGCTAACGACCGATTTACTTTATACAGCGACAATGGCTCCGGCGAAATCTTAGAAGCTTTTCGAATATTCGATCGCTGGGGCAATTTACTGTTTGAAAAAAAAGAAATCCGTCTGAATGATGAATCGCAGGGCTGGGATGGTACCGTTCGGAATAAGCCTGCAAATCCCGGCGTGTACACTTATGCAGCGGTGGTGCGCTTTGGTAATGGCACCCGCAAAACATACGCCGGCGATGTAACGCTTACTCGATAAAAATTGAATATGAATCAATTATCAATTATATTATTTACCATACTTTTTATCAGCCGGCTCGGCGCTCAAACTTTTGAGGCAGGTGTTGAAACCCATTTTGGAATAGCCTATTCAACGTTTAAAGGTGATCTGCCGAAGATGGTCGGTTTTTCCGAATTAGTTATCACCGAGGAAGACGTCAATTCTGCTTTTGCCCAATTCGACCTGGACGGGCCACAATGGCTAAAAAAGGCATTTTACGACGCGCGCATCGAAGTCAAAGGCGATGTATCCCGCACAGTGACCCGCAGCGTGCAAACCTTACGATTCTTCGCCCGATACCGCTTTATCGCCGGCAGTTTTGTCATTTCTGATCCGCGCCTGGCAACGCCTTTGGAATCAAAAAAGTTAAAAAATCAGTTCAAATCGGTTCGGTTGGCGCTGGCAGGCGAAACCGATGAACTTGCAGAGCACCTTGCGGTAATAGCAGCTACCGACGAAACGCAGGTAAAGCCTTTTTTCAACAACCGTTACGATCTGGAAGCTTACGTGGATTTCAAACGCCTTTTGCTGCAGGATGCAGCGCTACTGGAATGGGGGAAAAACAACTCGATCGGGCTAAACCTGGTGGGCGGCATGCGCTTCACGGCAGACCCCTCGCCGGTGTTGGATTTGGGCAATATCCTGTTTGTAAGCGAACGCTTAGACGAACTTTTGGAAGGCGGTATTCTCAATCAGGTAGAAAACACAACCGACAAGATTGCGGTAGCAATTCAAAACGTCGTGTTTGGCAAATTCCGCGATCCGCGTGTGGTACCGTCGCTGGGTTGGTTTGTAAGAGGTGAGTTGCCGGTCAATTTTGGTCGCAGTTTTTCCTTGTCAATCGGCGCGGAGTTGAGTGTCCAGCAACATACCTCAATCAAAGGAACACAACCCATGTTTTCGGCTTACGGCTATGGCGGCATTCGTTGGGGATTCTTCTGACAAAAGATAAAAAATAAAAAATTCATTTTTTCACCATAACAGTGCACATGATGAAACAACCTTTACTCATCATTTCCATATTACTTACCTTACCGGTGTTTGCTTTCGCTCAACCCAAAGGTAACACCTACTTGTTGAGCTTAAATGACGCGCAGTTGGATATCGGATTAAAAACAGTAACTGTTTTTGCGCTGGATGATCGGGCGACTTTGTATTCCAATCCACATTTCCAGGCGATGTGGAATCTGATCCGGCTGGGCGCTTCCATCGAAGCCCTGCTGCATGGTACTGAAGAGCCGCTAAATGATATTAATCTTGGTAAAAAATATGGACAAAACGGTTACAATAAGACCGTCCTGCAATTTTTCCTGCGTTATGGCTTTGGCGAATCTTCAGACGTAGCATTGCAACAGCATTTTCTGGAATTCGCGGTCAGTCCCGGCTATTTCAAAGAGGGGAACAAAGGTATGCACATGCATCTCGAATACCAGATGAATGTGCTAAAAACTCAGTACGGCGCGGGTGGTGGAAGTCTTGCCCGGAGTTTTGATTATGAATTTTACCTGGGCGGACGCATGGGCTTCGACTGGAGCTTTGGCAGATCAGAAGGTGAAACCGGTTTTTTTGCGCATTTGAATGACGAAATTCAGCGCATCGCCGACGAAAACGAGTTCACTGCTTCGCAACTGATCCGTTTACAAGAAATGGCAGAAAGCGCTAAAATATTGCTCCCGGAGGACGTAGGTGGCCGGGCATTTCACGCCGGTCCGATCGTTGGTGGGCGCTTGTCGAAAAAAGTATTGAAACATGGTCAGTTTTTTGTGAGCGGAACAGGATTTTACGATTTGATGGACCTGGCACACCAAAATGGTGCCAAGGAAAACAAACGCAGTCAGCATCAGGTCAATCTTTCGCTGGGTTTGCAACTGACCATCGGCGGCGACGGCAATGGACTGGTAGCGAAAGGTTTTTTCTGATCATCCTTTTCGCTTCTGGCGACTTCCTTGTATCTTTCCGCCACAAAACTGCAATACCTGCAAGCAATGAGTAAAAAGAAAAGCAATCAACCCAAACGACAAACCCCTAAGGTTCGCGCGGCTGCGCCTGTGGTAAAACCATCAAAACCACCTTTTTTTATTCAACGCGAGCCAGTAACCTCCGTGCAGGATTCCCTTTTTCAGAAAATTTTCTGGGCCTTGACGACGCTGATTTTGGCTGTAACGATTGCCCTCTCGCTCGGCAGCGGCATCAACGGCGACGATGAATATCAAAACGACTATTCGGAAAAACTTGTCGCTTATTATGCTACGATGGGGCAGGACACCAGCGCCCTGAATCTACCC
>CAZQTF010000140.1:0-10207 GCA_964596135.1 uncultured Saprospiraceae bacterium
AATTAATGCCTGACATACTGCTATCTTTCTGCCTGGCTGGTCTGTATATCGGATCGCCAGGCTCCTCCTTTTGGTTGTCCCTGTTGATTTAATCCGTAAACCAATTTTTTTGTTATTAAATCGTTATTTAGCTTTAAGTTTTTATAACTTTTAAACAAAGTGCGGATATTTGCGCCATAAAAATTCTATGAGCATGAGAAAGTCAATAATGCTGTTTTTTACGCTGTTCCTTGCGGTTGCAGCGCAGGCAACTGGCGGCTACGCGATCAAAGTCAAATTGACCAATTTTGATCAGAAGGAAATATATCTCGGTTATCATTACGGCGATAAACAATATCTACGCGATACCGCTTATCTTGATTCTGAAGGAAGCTTTGTATTCGCAGGGGAGGAAGAATTGCCGGGAGGCGTTTATCTCGTCGTGATGCCACCAAATAATGAGTATTTTCAGATATTACTGAACGAAGGAGAACAGCATTTTTTAATAACAGCCAATGCTAAAAGCCCGGTTGAAGGTATAAAAATTGAAGGTTCTACCGATAATAAAGTATTGTATGAATATCTGAATTATCTCGCGGAACAACGCCCTTTGGCTGACACGCTTCGCGCACAGATAGACAGAACCTCTGGCGCCCAAGAAAAAGAGTCACTTCAAAAGAAGCTGGATAAAATCAATGATGAAGTATCGGATTATCAGAAAAAACTGATTGCTAAACATCCTAAAACCCTGACGGCTGCTATTATCCGGGCGAATCTGCTGATGGATCAGCCGGAGTTTACCGGCGACGAAATGGAAATACAACGTTTGCGGTGGCGCTATACCTTGGAGCATTTTTTTGACAATCTTGATCTTGGCGACCCACGTATGCTGCGAACGCCTTTCCTCTTTGAGCGGGTAGATTATTTTATAAATAAGCTAAATATACAACATCCTGATTCTCTGAACAAGGCAATTGACTATGTTCTAAATAAAATGCAGCCGGCGGAGGAAACCTTTAAATATTATCTCATTCATTTTTTAAATTATTACGCCAAATCGCAATACGTTGGAATGGATGCGGTGTATGTCCATCTGGTTAAGGCGTATTATGCCAAAGGGCTGGCGCCATGGACGGAAAAAGATCAATTGGATAAAATTATAGAAAATGCCAATGCGCTGGAGCCGCTCCTTATTGGGAAAATCGCACCGGATATTACGCTGCAGAAGCGCGATGGCTCGAGCATAAACCTGTATAGCGTGGATGCTGAATATACAATCTTGTATTTCTGGAAATATGATTGCGGGGTTTGTAAAAAAGCAACCCCGGTTATTAATGAGTTTTATGAAAAATTTAAGGATAAAGGTGTCAAGATTTTTGCTGTTTGTTTCAAATTCGGCAAAGACATACCAGAGTGCTGGAATTATGTAGATGAAAACAACACACAAAATTGGATACATGCCGTTGATCCTTACAATGCTTCCAAATTCTCGGATGTTTTTTATGTAAAATCAACACCAACGCTTTATATTCTCGACAAGAAAAAAGAAATCCTGTCGAAGCGAATCGGCGCTGAGCAGTTGGAGGAAGTAATGAATCGTATCGTCGAGATGAAAAATCAAGAAAAGAACGCAGGGCAGCAGAAATAGATTTATGCTATAACATGGGTTGGGCAGTGGTTCGTGGTAAGATCTGATTCACGGATCACTGCCCGATTGGTATCATGTTGATGCTTGAGGTCGGAAATTCATACGTTTGGTAACATAAGACAATAGCCAGGGCAGATAACGTTTAACGTAGATAGCCAGAATTTCTTTGGAGCCAATATAGGCTTCTTCTTTTTTGTGATAGATAGCCCGCAGTGCTTTTTGTGCAAAGATTGCTGGATCCATTCCTTTACTGGTTTCTACAGCCATTACGTTGCTCTTGGATCCATCGCCAACCAGGGCATTAATTGTCACGTTTGTACGCACGTATCCAGGACATATAATCGTCACTTTGATATTGTTGCGGAAAACTTCACCGCGCAGAGAATCGAAATAACCATGCAGCGCATGTTTGGATGCAGCATACGCTGAGCGGTAAGGTACACCGATTTTTCCCATTACGCTGCTTATTACTACGATTTGCCCAGATGCTTGCCGGATCATAACCGGCAAGACTGCCTTGGTAATGGCAACCGTACCTAAGTAATTGACCGACATGATTTTACGATCTACTTCAAAAGTGGTATCTTTAATTAACGAACGCTGAGAAATACCTGCATTATTGATTAATATGTCAATATTGCCAAATTTTTCAATAATTTTTTCGACCGCGATTGGAATAGCGTCAAAATCAGCAACATCGAGGGGCAGCACCATGGTAGCATCATCGTTTTGGCAATTTTCTCTGACGCGTAAGAGTTCTCTTTCGTTTCTGCTTGACAAAATCAGCTTGGCATCCTGTTCGGCAAATGCGTACGCCAGATGTTCGCCAATTCCAGAAGACGCGCCGGTTATCCAAACGACCTTATTTTTGAAATTCATAGTCCGAAAATTTTAAAAAGCACCTTATAGAATTGTTTTAAGTTTATTGTTGGTACAATGCGAAAAGTACTATATTCACAGGACTTAGCAAACTAAAAAGTGTATATGAAAACCGTTTATTTTGTCCGACACGCCAAATCGAGCTGGGAAGAACCTGGCCTGAGCGACCGCGAACGCCCATTAAACAAGCGTGGTAAACGGGATGCACCGTTTATGGCAAAACTTTTGAGCGGACGTGGCGTGCAACCGGATAAACTGGTGTCGAGTGCTGCCAAACGTGCTTTTACTACCGCTCTTTATTTTGCTGAGGCTTTCGGATTCGTCGAATCAGACGTTCTCGTTATGAACCGGATATACGAAGCCTCCCCCGATGACCTACTCTCGGTCATTCGGGAGTTTTCCGACGAATGGGATATTATTCTAATTTTTGGACACAACCCAACTTTGACCGAAATTGCCAATCGTTTTACCGGGCGTTTTATTGCGAATATGCCTACTTGCAGCATTGTGCGAGTGGATGACCCGGTGGAGCGATGGAGCGATTTTGGCTCTCCCAAAGCCAGTGTGACCGAGTTTCATTATCCAAAACAATACCAGTCATAATGCGGATGATCAATATCATTTTTATAATGGCTATAGCATGGAGCGCTTGCACCAAAACAGGCGAAACATTGCCCATTGAGGAAAAAAAAATGGTTGAAATTTTAGTAGATGTACATTTGGCGGAGTCAGCAATGCAGGATTTGACAAGTGCCATACGCGATAGCGTCGGCAATATGTACTATCAACAAATCTATAAAATTCATGGCGTGAGTAAAGCAGATTTTGATAAAACCATATATCTGTTGAAACAAAACCCTTTGCAGATGAATGAAATTTACAAAAAAGTACTGGAGAAACTCGACGAGGATGTACGATCACTGGAATAATCTGTCAATGTTGTGTTAAGAACTTAACAAACATTTAATATCAGGGGGATGCTTAACCAAAATGAAAGGTGTAATTTTACATTTCCTTTAAAAGTGCTTGAAATACAATGGATTCTGTAAAAATTCTCATCGTTGACGATGAAGTGGATATTCTCGAATTTCTTCAATACAATTTGGTGAAAGAGGGGTATGAAGTGTTGATAGCGTCGGATGGAGAAGAGGGGATTAAAATTGCTGAAAGAGAGCATCCGCAGTTGGTCATTCTGGATATTATGATGCCCAAGATGGACGGGGTGGAGGTGTGCCGTTACTTGCGCAGCAAGCCGGAATTTGATAAAACGCTGATTGCTTTTCTCACTGCCCGGGAAGAGGATTATTCACAAATTGCTGCCCTCGACGTAGGCGGCGACGACTATATCACCAAGCCGATTCGCCCAAGGGTTTTTATCAGCCGCATCAAAGCGCTGCTGCGCCGGAGCGACCGCGAAGAGGCGACCGAAGACGCCGCGGGGATTATTCGAATCGCTGACCTGGTGATTGATCGTGAGCGTGTTACTGTGCAAAAAGGGGAAGAAGTAATCGAATTAGCTAAAAAAGAATTCGAATTGTTATATCTTTTGGTGTCCAAGCCGGGCAAAGTATTTTCGCGGGAAGAAATTTTTAACAAAGTGTGGGGCACGGATGTTATAGTAGGGAATCGAACTATTGATGTACACGTTCGAAAATTGCGGGAGAAAATTGGCGACAATTATATCAAAACCATCAAAGGAATCGGGTACAAATTTGAGTTTTAAATGCTAAAGAATCCAACACCAAGTCAGGTCGCTATTCTAACTTCGCTTTTAATTACGGTTTTATCCTCGCTTTTCCTCTTTGTGCTTTCTGTGGTGAGTAAGCTTTCGTTTCCCTTGTTTTTTTACCTCGGCTGGGTCGGAATAATTTTTTTGGTATCTTATTTAGTCACTATTTATTATATTGAGCGATATATTTACCGGAAGATCAAAGTTATTTACAAAACGATCCGGGATGAACGCCTCCAGCCACACGAAAAAAGTACTTCCATTGATATCAATCGCAATATTATTGATGATGTGGAACGCGAAGTAACCGAATGGGCTGAAAACCAGCGCCGTGAGATTGACAAATACAAGTCCTGGGCGGAGTATCGCCGCCAGTTTCTCGGGGATATTTCGCATGAACTAAAAACACCCATTTTTAATATTCAGGGATATTTGCATACCTTATTGGACGGTGGGCTGGAAGATGAAAATATCAACCTGAGTTTTTTGCAAAAAGCCGCCAAAAATGTAGAACGGCTCAATACGATTGTAGATGATCTGGAAGCGATCGCCCGCCTGGAATCGGAAGAATTGATCCTGGAAATGCAAACTTTCGACATCAAAAAACTGACCGAAGAAGTTTTCGAGGATATGGAAATGAAAGCAAATGCCAGGAATATCAAATTGGAATTCAAAGAAGGCGCCGCTCAAAATTTCAAAGTGCGCGCCGATCGAGAGAGTATTCGCCAAGTGTTGATGAACTTGGTAAGCAACTCGATCAAGTACGGGAACCCCGATGGCAAAACGAAAGTCAGTTTTTATGACATGGATAAGTATATCCTGGTCGAAATTGCTGACAATGGTATCGGTATTTCCAAGGAGCACATGAAGCATATTTTTGATCGGTTTTACCGGGTGGACAAGCACCGCTCGCGCGACCAGGGTGGTTCTGGCTTGGGGCTGGCAATTGTAAAGCACATCGTAGAAGCCCACAATCAGACGATTCATGTTCGCAGCACGCCCAACATTGGCACGACGTTCGGATTTACTTTACAAAAAGCCTGATTTTTGCCAATAAAGGAATAATCAAATACGAAATTAGAAGCCGGAAGTACGATTATTTAAGCCTTTGTTATAATAGCCAAAAACCATTGATAGTGCTTCAAATGGATGGTTTTGTTCCTATCTCGAAGATTTACGAAATCTCATTCACTGATTTGATTCAGTACTAATCTATTGAACAACAATTGTTTTTACATTCACAAATTCCTTTATTCCTTCTTCTGCGAGTTCTCTTCCGTAACCAGAACGCTTGATGCCGCCAAATGGAAGACGAGGATCAGACTTTACAAAATCATTAATAAAAATAGCTCCGACTTCAAGGCGGTGGGCAATTGCTTCCGCCCGTTCGATATGCTGTGACCAGATGGCTGCCCCCAGTCCGTAGGCAGAATCATTGGCTAAGGCAATAGCTTCTTCATCGTTTTTTACGATAAAAAGCAGGATCACCGGTCCGAAAAATTCTTCGGAGTAAGCCGGCATATCCGATTGGATGCTGGTCAGGATGATGGGTTGAAAAAAATTGCCGGTGCCATTCCTTTTTCCGCCTTTTAGCAACATAGTTGCCCCTTTTGCAATGGATTGCTGAACTTGTTGTTCAAGTTTTTCGCATAAATCGAGGCGAGCCAGCGCGCTGATGTCGGTGTCTTCCTGCATAGGGTCGCCAATTTTTAACCTGGCAACCTCGTTCTTGAGTAATTCGATAAAAGTAGGCGCCACTTTTTCGTGAACGATAAAGCGTTTGGCGGCGATGCAGGTTTGTCCGCTGTTATTCATGCGAGATTGTACCCCTATCCTTGCAGCGCGCTCGAGATGAGCATCATCCAAAACGATAAAAGCATCGCTACCGCCAAGCTCCAGTACACATTTTTTTATATGGCTGCCCGCCAGAGCAGCTACGCTGGCGCCCGCACGATCGCTGCCGGTAAGCGAAACACCTTGTACGAGCGGATGAGCGAGAAGTTCGGCTACTTCTTTTACTTCCACCAGCAATGTTTGAAAAATTCCTGCTTTGCCAATGATTTCCAGGAACATTTTTTCGATGGACAACCCACACTGCGGGACATTAGGGGCTGGTTTTAGCAAAATGACGTTGCCTGCCAACAGGGCAGGAATTCCAAAGCGAAACGTCTGCCAAAAAGGGAAATTCCAGGGCATAATGCCAAGAATAGCCCCCAGCGGATCGTAGCGGATGTAGCTTTTCTGAAATTCGGTGGAGATGGATTTGTTTTTCAGGAAATCAACGGCGTGTTCGGCAAAATAATCGCACAACCAGGCACATTTTTCAATTTCGGCAACCGACTGGCGGATCGGTTTGCCCATTTCCAGCGTGATCAGTTCGGCGTAGCGTCGAGTGTTTTGTCGCAAATGTTCACCAATCTTGTAGATCCAATTGGAGCGTTCCGCCACACTAATTTTCCGCCAGTAATTTTGGAAAGCCTTTCCTGATGATTCCAGTTTTTCCTGCACAGCGACGCCGGAGAGAGCAGAAAAGGAGGCGATCACCTGATTATTGGTCGGATTAATGGTTTGAAACATGCTATTCCGCGAGTTTGAAATGATAATCCTGAAATCTGAGAATATTCACGTACTTATTTTCAAATCGTTGAATAGGCTGAAACCGATCTGCTCCGGTCGTGGTAGGTATAACGACCCGTTCAAAGTCAAACTGCGTATGCAGCATTTGAGCGCGTTCTTGTTCCAGGGCGTATTGAAATTTGGTACCGTATTTTTTCAACATTCTACCGCAATAAAGCATGACATCGTATCCGAGATAAGCCTCATCTTTGGGGACTGCGCCATAGCGGTCGAAAAATCGCCGTTTAAAAAACTGCACTTCTGTAGAGAGCGGATCCAGAAATGTATTGGAACTGACGTGCACGTTGAGCCGCTCATAGTAATCATAGTCAATAATTTCGTAACTCATCCACTGGGGCATGCCATACACCATGATAGTTGTGTTCGCGCGCCGCGCCAGGTCTAATCTTCTGAGAAATGAATAAACAAAAGTTTCATTCGACCATGTAGGCAGGATAAATACAGTTGTATCCGAAAAACGGATCAGTGAAAGGAGGTCGGCGTTGTTGATATCGGCATTTTCAGGCACCACAAACTCGCGGAAAGGTTGTACATTGAATCCACCCGAAAGCCGGGCGTTCTCTTCCTGAAAATATTTAAGACGCTTCACTTCCTGTTCTTTATCGCGGCAAACCAGCACTACCTGCTCTGGGCGATAACGCTGCCGCACGTGGCGGGTGATTGCTTCGCAATGCGTTTGCAAACTCGGATTTACCTGAATGTAGCCGGGGTTGTTCAGCGTTATGTCTGTAGCAGTGGAATAGGGCGAAAAAATGATTTTATCATTTCTGGGATCTGAATCGCTGTTGTAGCGTTGAGCAAAATCAGCCAGAAAAACAGCTGTTTCCCGGCGGTAAGGACCGATAACAAGATGCGCTTTTTGCAAATCCTGATTGCTGCGTATCACCTGCTGGGCTGTGGCATCTGATGTTTCTTTACCATCAATAACAGATAAGTTTAAGTTCAAACCTTCGCTGCCGAGGTCTTCCAACGCCATTTTGACACCGCCATAGAAATTGAGCGCCCAGTCGGCATTGGGCGGAAGCGCGTTCGTCGTAGTTGAGAAACGATCAGACAAAAACGGCAGCACAACCGAGACATTGTAGGAAGAGAGCAATTCTGTCTTGACGCCTGGAGCAATTTCGCCGCTTTGTAGTACTTCTGCTTGTTTTGCCTTTTCTTCGACGAGGTAAGCCTCCTGGCTCGAACGGATGATTTGTTTGGGATCTACCAGCACATCTTTCCAGCGGATCGTGTCCATTTTTTCGACCGGAGCCGTTTCAATCACCACATATGTGCCGGATTCGGGGTCATACACTTTGCGCCCCTGCACTTCGTCCAGTGTTTTGTCTTCTTTTGGTTTTGCAGACTTATCAGGTTTTTCAACCGGTTGCAGTGGTTTGAATAATTCGCAGGATTGAAACAGCAGCATTGCCGACACGAGCAACAGCCAGTTATTCCCATTCAATGGTTGCCGGAGGTTTGGTACTAATATCATATACAACCCGATTTATACCTTTAACGTTATTGATAATCTCGCTGGAAACAGTCGCCAGAAATTCATAGGGTAGTCTGCTCCATTCTGCAGTCATACCATCGGTGGAATTCACCGCCCGAAGCGCTACTGCCTGCTCATAAGTGCGTTCGTCGCCCATTACCCCAACTGATTGGATCGGTAGCAAAATGGCGCCGGCTTGCCACACCTTATCGTAAAGATCGAATTTTTTTAGGTTTTTCACATAAATTGCGTCCGCTTCTTGCAATAAGGCTACTTTTTCGGGGGTAATATCACCTAAAATACGAATTCCTAAGCCGGGACCTGGGAAGGGATGCCGCCCCAGAATCGTGTGGGGAATACCTAATTCGGCGCCAACGCGGCGTACTTCGTCTTTGAACAGCATCCGCAACGGCTCTACGATTTTCAGGTGCATTTTTTCTGGCAAACCGCCTACATTATGATGCGATTTGATGGTAACCGATGGACCATGCACCGAAACCGATTCAATGACATCCGGATAAATAGTGCCTTGCCCCAGCCATTCGATTTCAGCTACTTTTGCCGCTTCTTCCTGAAAAACCTCAATAAATACACGACCGATAACCTTTCTTTTTTCCTCTGGATTGGCGACGCCAGCCAATTCCTGATAAAAACGCTCTTTTGCGTCAATTCCTTTTACGTTCAATCCCAGATTTTGATAGGAATGCAATACCTCTTCGAATTCATGTTTGCGCAAGAGACCGTTATCCACAAAAAAGCAGGTGAGCCGGTCGCCGATAGCGCGATCGAGGAGGGTAGCGGCGACTGTGGAATCCACGCCACCGGAAAGCGCCATGAGCACGTGTTCTTCGCCGATTAGTTCGCGTAATTCTTCGACAGTATGTTCCACAAAAGATTTTGGCGTCCAATCGCCTTTACAACCGGCAATATTATAAGCAAAATTTTGCAGAAGCGTTTGACCATCAAGGCTATGCGTTACCTCCGGGTGAAATTGCAGGCAGTACACTGGCGCGCCAAAAGCGCCCTCTTGTGACTTGAACGCAGCTACTTCCACGCTGTCAGTACTTGCTAAAAGCTCGAAATTTTCTGGCATCTGCGTGATGGTATCGCTGTGCGACATCCAAACTTGTGAGTCAGTCGCCAGATAATTCAGCAATATATCGTCCTTGTGAATCTGGCTCAGATTAGCTTTACCATATTCGCGTTTGAGTGAACGCTGAACGATGCCGCCATAATAATCCGCAATCAATTGTGCGCCATAGCAAATGCCCAAAACCGGCTTTTTGCCAATTATTTCGGATAGGTTCACTTTTAGGGCATATTCATCTGTAACGGAGAACGGGCTACCGGAAAGGATCACTGCTTTGACGCTTTCATCAAGAGTTGGAATTTTGTTGTAAGGAACAATCTCACAGTAGATATTCAGTTCACGTATTCTTCTGGCAATCAGTTGCGTGTATTGCGAACCAAAGTCCAGGATTAATATTTTTTCATTCATGGCGCAAAGATAAGTAGCCCGGCGCAAATATCCTTGTTTTGGAATAGGGGAGAATCGGAAAGTTCATTTGAGTGATTCTAAAAAAAAGATGACCCCGTGTAAGTCAGAGTCATCTTTTTTTTATTTTAAGTTTGAAAAGTCCTATTCATTGAGATAGATATCAAATTCTACTCGCCGGTTCTTGTCTCGACCATCTTTGTAACGGTTGTCAGCAACGGGACGGGATTCGCCATAGCCGGTGTAACTCAAACGGGCAGCGTCAATACCTTTAGAAATCAGATAATCATAACAAGCTTTGGCACGCTACTCAGAGAGTTTTTGGTTGCTATCCGAACTGCCGATACTGTCGGTATGACCGCC